>NZ_JBFULV010000036.1:0-62728 GCF_054049715.1 Rhizobacter sp. P5_C2
CTGGGCGACGGCCTGACCGAAGGCCTGGCCACCGGCAACATGTGGCGCACGTCGCCCCTGTGGGGCATCGGCTACACCGAGATGGTCGCGGGCAAGACCGCGAAGGTCGGCTACATGCACGACAGCCGCGCTCGCAACCTGACCGAAGCCATCGTCTGGCACGGTGGTGAAGGAGCAGCCAGCCGCGACCGCTTCATCGCGCTGAGCAAGGCCGATCGGGAAGCGCTGCTGTCCTTCCTGGGTTCGCTGTAACGCACGCTGCTGCCGGGCCCTGTTCGGCCCGGCACCGCAAGAAAGCCGCCCTTCGGGGCGGCTTTTTTCATTCCGGTAAGGTTCACGGTCATGAACGCACCTGTCCTGCTGGCCGGCGGCAATCCGCAGATCCCGAAGGGAGAAGGCAATGCACCCGTGCAGGCCTTCATCGCCGCGATGCCGGGGTGGAAGAGCAATGTGGGGCGACGCATCGACGAGCTGGTGGTGCGCACCGTGCCCGCCGTGCACAAGGCGGTCAAATGGAACTCACCGCTCTATGGCATCGAGGGCCAGGGCTGGTTCCTCAGCTTCCACGTGTTCACGAACTACGTGAAGGTGGCGTTCTTCCGCGGGGCGCATCTGAAGCCCGAGCCGCCGGTCGACTCGAAGAGCAAGGAGACGCGCTACCTGCACATCCGCGAGGACGAGCCGTTGGACGAGGCGCAGTTCATCGCGTGGGTCGAGCAGGCGAGCCGGTTGCCGGGAGAGCGGATGTGAGGCCGCTCACCGCCCAAGCTGCACCAACGCCGCCTGCAGCCCGGCCAGCCCGCCGACGCGCTGGTCGTTGATGAAGACCTGCGGCATCTGGCGCACCGACGGCCCGCACTTCTCGAAGAACGCCAGCCGCTCGGCCTCGTCATCGATGCGGATCTCCTCGAACGCGAGGGCCCGGGAGGTCAACAGCATCTTGGCCGAGTCGCATTGCGGGCAGGCCGATTTCGAGTAGACGACGATGTTCAGGTTCATGCGCCGCAGTTTACGGGCGCCCTCCATCGCCCGCTGCGCACGCCCCTCAGTGCTTCGTCGGCGCGGCCTCGGCCGGCGTTTCGGTGTGCATCACGCACTGCCAGCCCTTGCCGTTCTTCACCCAGGTCGAGCTGTCGTTCATTTCCTGCTGGGTGGCCTTCTTGCCGTCGCCGCGCGGGGCAACGGCCTGCTTGACGTGGTAGGTCACGATGGCGGTCGCGTCGTTCGGGAACACCACCTCCACGTCGCTCAGCTCGAACGAGGTCACCACCATGTTGCCCTGCTCCGCCATCTTGCGGTAGGACGCATGGTCGAACTTCATCACGCCGTGCGAGCTGACCATCAGCGAGGGTTCGCTGAGCATCTCCAGCGCGGTCTCGGTGTCCTGATTCACCATCGATTGCCAGAACTTCTTCTCCAGGTCGATGAGGGTCTTTTGCGGTGTCGGCATCTGGAACTCCTTTCAACAACAGGACTGCCATCCTGATACGCCTGCGCGCCAGGGACATCGGAGAAGACGGGGTTCCCCCGTAGGTGTGCTCCTACATCCGCGCCGCTTGTATGAGAATGGCGCCCATGACCGACCCCAACGCCATCGTGGCCACCGCGCCCACCACGCAGTCGTCATTGACGCTGAGCCTGCCGCAGAACTTCCCGCTGGCGCTGACGCCGCAGCAGCACGACAGCCTGCTCGTCCGGGTCGACGCCTTCCGGTTCGCCGAGATCTCGCAGCACGACATCGCGTCGCTCGGCCTCGAGCCCGAACTGGCGCTGAACCGCACGCTCGACGGCTTCCTGTCGCGCATCGACAAGAGCACCTCGCCGCAGCTGTTCACGCTGGTCGCGTCGCTGAACCAGCAGGTGCAGGACGAGAACCTGCCCGAACTGGCGAATCGCATCCTGAACGCCCGCCCGTCGCTGCTGGCGCGCATCCTCGGCCTCTTCAACCCGAAATCGCTGCGCCAGGCGGCCAACCGCGCCTATGAAGAGGCGGCGCGCATCGCCTCGGGCCGGTCGAAGGCGCTGTCCGAGCTGATCGGCGGCATGGAGACCAAGCTGCGCGCCGAGATGACCCGCCTCAACGAGGAGCTGCGCCACCTCGACACCGTGAAGGCCGAGTACCGCAAGAGCTTCGTGGCGTTCGCGGAAGACGCGGCCTTCCTGAACAGCGTGCTGGCCAAGGCGCGCACCGAGGTCGCCGCGATGGAACCCGAACTCGCCGCCGACCCGCAGCGCCGCCACGACGTGCGAGACAAGCTGCAGTCGCTCGAATCGCGCGCGCTCGCCGTCGAAGGCACGCTGACCAAGCTGCCGGCCGACCAGCTCGTGATCCGCCAGCTGCAGAACGCCGGCGTCGCGACGCTGCAGGAGCTGGCCACGACGATGGCCTCGCGCTTCGCGAGCATCAAGATGACGCTGCTGACGATCCACGGCGCGCGCATGGTGCAGGACCTGCAGCGCCTGGCGCAGCAGGGCGCCGACCTCGACAGCAACCTGAACAAGGTGCGCGGCATGCTGATGAAGGACGTCGTCGAGACCGCCGCCACCGCGCCCGGCGACAACCGCCTCGCGCAGGCGCAGCAGCTTCAGTCGGTGGTGACCGACACCCAGAACCTGGTCGCGCTGGTCGACGCCGCGCGCGACACCAACCAGCGCAAGTTCGACGAAGCCCGTGCGCTGATGGCCCAGGCCCGCGAAGACATGCTGGCCCTCGGCAAGAGCATGAACCCCGCCGCCGCCGTCGCGGCCCAGACCTACACCTCCCTCCGCTGAGACGCCCATGACCACGCCTTCGCTCAAACTGAACCTGACCAAGCCCGGCGATGCCGCCCCGAAGCTGTCGCTGTCGCTCGACAAGGGCGAGCGCTTCCGGGTGCGGCTGGCCTGGGACGGCGACACCGACATCGACCTGCATGCGCTGGTGGCGGTGAACACCGGCAGCGGCGCGAAGGTGTCCGACTTCGGCGACATCCTGTCGACCTACAACGTGCAGCGCACGATCCGGGGCCAGGCCACCGGCACGCTGCCGCTGAATGCCGACAAGACCTTCTCGGTGCACGGCGGCGCGCTGGTGCACAGCCCCGATGCGACCGACGGCCTGGCCGCCGGCGACGACGAGTGGGTCTCGATCCAGCCCGACCGGCTCGCCCCGCCGGCGGCCGGCGTGATCGAGATCCCGCTGGTCGCGATGATCCATCCGCAAGGCTCCGGCCGCTCGTTCCGCACCGTGAAGAACGCGCGCGTGGTCGTCGAGAACGCGCTGGGCAAGGAGCTGCTGAACGTCAGCCTGTCGGACCAGTTCGGCGAGTTCGTCGGCGTGCAGATGGGCTCGATCATGGTGGAGGCCTCGGGCTCGTCCTTCGTCGGCGTCGGGGTCGGCTTCAACAACGACTTCAACCAGGTGCTGGGCCACTTCTCCTGATGCTCGTCTCGATGGTCCGCGACCGGCGCAGCGCATGAGCATCAAGGTCACCGTGATCGGTGGTGCCCCCGCGCCCGAGCCCGGGCATGAGCCCGGTGCCGAATCCAGGCCCGCGGCGCGCGTCAGGCCGACGGTGCTGCCGGGCGCGACGCTGCCGGCCACCGCGATGCCGTCCACGTCGCCTCTTGCGGCCACGACGCCCCCCTCGTTCACCGCGTCCGCGCTGCCCGGCGTGCAGCGCAAGCCGGTCGAAGTGGCGCTGCCCGCGCTGGCGCGCCGCTTCCCGCAGGCCGACGCCGCGGCGCTGCAACGCACGCAAGGCATACTGGCCGGCGTGCACGTGCAAAGCGTCGATGCAGCCGGCTGGCTGCGCTTCGGCATGGCCGAGCAGGAAGAGCTCGCGGCCCTGATCCGGCAACGCCTGCAAGTGGCGCAAGAAGCCACCACGCGCAGCGTGCCGCAGCACCTGCGCCGGCTGCAGGAGCTGCTGTCCGACGTGCTCGAAGCGCTCGATGGCGGCTTCTTCCGCAGGCCGGCCGCGGCCGTGTGGGCCGGGCATGGGGCCGAGGTCGTGCAGCTCGAATCGCTGCTCGGCGCCTCGAAGGCGGCGCTTTCCGATCAGTTGCAGGCGCTCGGCCAGCTCCAGCAGCCGGTGCTGGCCTGCGCGCAGCGGCTCGAGGCCAGCGCACTGGCCGCCGAGTACCTGTTGGACCAGGTCGGCCCCGAGGCGGGCGGCCCGCTGCTCGCACGGCTCACGTCGCTGACCGGATCGCAGGCCATGCTGCAGGAACACCGCCTGCACCTGGAGCAGGACGCGAGCCGACTGCAAGAACTGATGACCTGGGTGCAGGACGGCGTGCTGCTGAAACTGCCCGCGGTCCACGCCCAACTGGCCCGCCTGGCTTCGCGCCCCAGCGAAACGCAGCGCTTCCTGGCGGCCGACAAGCTCACCGACATCCTGCAAACCCTGAAGCGAGCCCTCTGATGGCCTTGACCCTGAACCTCGAGAAGTCTGCCCGCACGCTGGTGCTGAGCCTGGAGAAGGCCGGCATCGCCAAGCCCCCGGCGCTGGAGGTCGGCTTCGGCCTCGACGTCTCCGGCTCGTTCGAGGACGAGCACCGCGCCGGCATCACCGACCAGCTGCTGACGCGGCTGGTGCCCTGGGGCCTGGCGTTCGATCCGGACAAGAAGGTCGACGTCTTCACGTTCTCGTCCGGTGCGAACGGCGTGCACGAGGTCGGCTCGGTCGATGCGCGCAACTACGACGGCTACGTCGCGAACAACATCATCGCGAAGGTGCCCGGCTGGAACGGCGGCACCGACTACTCGCACCTGCTGGAGCGCATGCTGAAGCACTTCGGCTGGGCCGGCCCGATCGAGAAGAAGGCCGGCTTCTTCGGCCGGCTGATGGGGCAGAAGGACGAGGTGATCCCGGTCGCGAAGAAGCGCTCGCTGGTGATCGTCGCGACCGACGGCGACAACGCCGACAAGGAGCGCACGATGCGCGTGCTGCGCGAGTCGGAGCAGCGCCAGGACCAGGTCTATTTCCTGTTCCTCGGCATCTCGAACCAGGGCTCGACCTTCCCGTTCCTGGAGCGCATCGGCGACCAGTTCGGCAACACCGGCTTCAAGGCCATCCACAACCTGCGCAAGTTCGTCGCGCAGTCGGATGAAGAGCTGAATGCGCAGCTGATCGACGGGGAGTTGATCGCGTGGCTGAAGGGGTGAGCGCGTGAAAGCCCGTTCGCCCTGAGCAGGGACCGAGCTTGTCGAGGGCCCGTCCGTCGAAGGGTTGTGCCCGAAGCGCGCAGGGCCTTCGGCAAGCTCAGTCCGACCCTTCGACAAGCTCAGGGTGAACGGGGTTTCTTTGCAACCGCCGGGTTCCTTCGCTCAATATCCCACCGCCTGCCCGTCACGCCGCGAATCGCTGGCCGCGACATACCCGTCCTCGAGGTCGTCGCTGAGCTTCCAGATGAACTGCCCGCTGCCGTAGTCCATGTACGCATCCGGCGTCGGCTCGAACCGGTGGCCGAGCGCCTTCAGCCCGTCGACCAGGGCCGGCGCCATCGTCGATTCGAAATCCACCGCCAGCCCGTGGCCCACCTTCCAGCGCGGCGCATCGCACGCGGCCTGCGGCTGCTGGCGGTGCACCAGCATGCGCACCAGCGTCTGCAAATGGCCTTGCGGCTGCATGTTGCCGCCCATCACGCCGAAGCTCATCTGCGGTTGGCCGTCACGCGTCAGGAAGCCGGGGATGATGGTCTGGAACGGCCGCTTGCCCGGCGCCACCACGTTCGGGTGCGCCTCGTCGAGCGTGAAGCCGTGGCCGCGGTTCTGCAGGCTCACGCCGGTACCCGGCACCACAACCCCGCTGCCAAAGCCCATGTAGTTGGACTGGATGAAGCTGATCATCATCCCGCTCTCGTCGGCAGCGCTCAGGTAGATGGTGCCGCCCGCAGGCGGCGTGCCGTGCGCCGGGTCGGCCGCGCGCTTCGGGTCGATCAGCTTCGCGCGCTCGCGCAGGTAGCCGTCGCTCAGCAGGTCGGCCGCCGTCACCTCGGTCATCGCGCGCTCGTCGGCCACCCAGCGGTAGGTGTCGGCGAACGCGAGCTTCATCGCTTCGATCTGCAGGTGCTGCGATTCGACGCTGTCGCCCGCGAAGCGCCCGAGGTCCATCCGCTCCAGCATGCCCAGCGCCATCAGCGCGGCGATGCCCTGCCCGTTCGGCGGGATCTCGTGCACCGTGTGGCCGGCAAAGTCCTTCGCGATCGGCGTGACCCATTCCGGCCGGAAGTTCGCGAGGTCGGACAACGCCATCGCAGCGCCCTGCGCCTTCGCATGCGCGACCAGCTTCTCGGCGATCTCGCCGCGGTAGAACGTCTCGCCCTTGGTCAGCGCGATCTGCCGCAGCGTGGCACCCGCCGCCGCGAACACGAAGCGCTCGCCGGGCTCGGGGGCGCGCCCGCGCGGCATGAAGGCCTCGGCATAGCCGGGCTGGTCTTTCAGGCCGGGCACTTGGCGGCCCCACTTGTCGGAGACGATGCGGCCCACGCCATGCCCGCGCTCGGCCAGCTCGATGGCCGGCTCCAGCAGGTCGGCGAACGGCAGCTTGCCGAAGCGCTCCGACAGCGCCACCCAGCCCGCCACCGCGCCCGGCGTGGTCACGGCATCCCAGCCGCGCATCGGCAGCTTGTGGCCGTTGGCCTCGCCGTACTTGCGGCGAAAGTAGCCGGTGTTCCACGCGGCCGGCGCCACGCCCGACGAATTGAGCCCGTGCAGCGCCTTGCCGTCCCACAGGATCGCGAAGTTGTCGCTGCCCAGGCCGTTCGACACCGGCTCGACGATGGTCAGCGCCGCCGCCGCGGCAATCGCCGCATCGACCGCGTTGCCGCCCTTCAGCAGCATGCGCAGCCCCGCCTGCGAAGCCAGCGCCTGCGAGGTCGCGACGACGTTGCGGGCCATCAGCGGGCTGCGGATGGTGGGATAAGGATTCGACCAGTCAAAGTTCATGAGAGACCTCGTAGCCCGGATGCCAATCCGGGAATGCATCATCGCTGCCGCGGATCCAGCGCATCGCGCAGGCCGTCGCCCAGCAGGTTGAAAGACAGCACCAGCAGGAAGATCGACACGCCCGGCCAGATCGCCATCCACGGGGCCGAGTCGACATAGTTCTTCGCAGTGTTCAGCATGCTGCCCCAACTCGGCGCCGGCGGCTGCTGCCCGAGCCCGAGGAATGACAGGCTCGCTTCGGCGATCACCGCCGACGCGATCGCCAGCGTCGCCTGCACGATCAGCGGCGGCGTGATGTTGGGCAGCACGTGCCGCAGCGCGATGCGCAGCGGCGGGTTGCCGACCGCGCGCGCCGCCTCGATGTAGTCCTCGACCTTCACGTTCAGCACCTGCGCCCGCGCGAGCCGCACGAAGATCGGCGTCGCCGACACCCCGATCGCGATCATCGCGTTGCTGAGGCTCGGGCCCAGGAAGGCCGCCAGCGCGATCGCGAGGATCAGGAACGGGCAGGCCAGGAAGGCATCTGTGATGCGCGAGATCAGCGCATCGGCGAACCCGCCGAGGAAGCCCGCCGCCAGCCCGATCGGCACGCCCAGCAGCAGCGAGATGCTCACCGACACCAGCCCCGCGAGCAGCGACGCGCGCGTGCCCCACACCACTCGCGACAGCACGTCGCGGCCGATCTCGTCGGTGCCGAACCAGTGCTCGGCGCTCGGCGCCTTGCGGATCGCGCTCCAGCTGGTGGCGACCGGGTCCTGCAGCCCGAACCACGGCGCGAACACCGCCATCGCGATGAACAGCAGCACGACCGCGAGGCCGAGCAACGCGCCGCGCCGGCGCTTCAGCCGGCGCCAGGCGCGGCGCCACGGGCCGGCCTCGGAGCGCGGTGTGGTGGTCGTGGTGTCGGCAACAGGAAGCACGGCAGCCATCGTCAGCGCCTCAGTCGCGGGTTGACCGCAAAGTAGGCCAGGTCGGCCAGCAGGTTGAGCAGCATGTACGCCGATGCGGTGACGAGCACCACGCCCTGCACCACCGCGTAGTCGCGGTTGAACACCGCATCGACCACCAGCTTGCCGAAGCCCGGGATCGTGAACACCTGCTCGGTCAGCACCGCACCCGACAGCAGCGTGCCCAGCTCCAACGCGCCCAGCGTGATGATCGGCGTCAGCGCATTGCGCAGCGCGTGCTTCAGCACCACGGTGCGCTCGCTCAGCCCCTTGGCGCGCGCGGTGCGCACGTAGTCGGCCGACATCACCTGCAGCATCGCGCTGCGCGTGTGGCGCATCAGCACCGCGGCGATCGCGTTGCCGAGCACGAAGGCCGGCATGATCATCGCGGCCAGGTTGGCGCCCAGGTCCTCGAACGGGCTGACGTAGCCCGAGGCCGGCAACCAGCCGAGCTGCACCGAGAACAGCAGGATCATCAGGATGCCGAGCCAGAAGTTCGGCGTCGAGATGCCCCACAGCGCGAACGCGTTGGCCGCCCAGTCCCAGGCGGTGCCGCGCCCCACCGCCGAGACGATGCCCGACGGGATGCCGATCGCGAGCGCGATCGCCATCGCCAGCAGCGCGAGCTCCACCGTCACCGGCAGCTTCTGCAGGATCAGCTCGGTCACCGGCTGCTGGTTGCGCACCGATTCGCCGAGGTCGCCCTGGAGCACGCCGCCGATCCAGTGGGCATAGCGCAGCGGCAGCGGCTCGTCCAGGTGCAGCTTGGCGCGCAGGTAGGCCACCACCGTCGGATCCTGGTCTTCGCCGGCCAGGATCTTGGCCGGGTCGCCGGGCAACAACTGCTGCAGCCCGAAGATCAGCATCGAGACGAACAGCAGCGTCGGCAGCAGCGTCGCGACGCGCTTGACGAGGTACTCGAACATCAGTGCATCACGGCGTAAGTTTCAGGCCGCTGACGCGCAGCAGGCCGTCCGGCACGTTGCGCACGCCGCCGAGCTTCGCGTTGTAGGCCCACAGCCAGTTGCGGTGGTACAGGTAGACGATCGGCCGCTCCTTCAGCACGCGCGCAGCGACCTGCTCGAACACCTTCTTGCGCTCGGCCGGGTCGCGCAATGCACGCGACTGGTTCAGCAGCGCATCGGTCTCGGCATCGCAATACCCGGCGTAGTTCAGCGGCTGCTTGCAGCCGTGGAAGCTGAACAGGTTGCCGTCCGGGTCGGCACGGCCGCTCCACGCAAGCACCAGCGCCTCGAAGTCGCCCTTGTCTGCCAGGTTCAGCGAGGTCGCGAACTCGGCGGCCTGGATCTTCACGTCGAAGCCGGCCTCGCGCGTCATCGCCTGCACCACCAATGCCAGGCGCTGCGCGTCCGACGTGGTCGGCGTCACCAGCGTGAAACTCGGGTTCGGAATGCCGGCTTCCTTCAGCAAGGCCTTGGCGCGCGGGATGTCGCGCTTGGGCACCGGCACGTTCTTCGCGTACCAGGCGTTGCCCGGCGCGACCCACTGGTTGCCGACCGTCGCCTCGTTGTCCATCACCACCTGCGCGATGCCCTGGCGGTCGAGCGACAGCTCGAAGGCTTCGCGCACGCGGGCGTCGCGCCCCAGCGGGTTCTGCTTCGCCTTCTCGCTCTTCGCGAGGTTGATGGTGATGCCCTGGTAGCCGATCTCGGTGATGCGCGAGGTCTTCAGCTTCTTGTCGGACTGCAGCTTCTCCATGTCGCTGGAGGCGACGCGCTCGATGAAATCGAGCTGGCCGGATTTCAGGTTGGCCAGCCGCACCGTGGCGTCGGGGATCGGCGTGTAGACGATCTTGTCGAAGTGGATCGCGTCCTTGTTCCAGTAGGGCGGGTAGCGCTCGAACACCATGCGGTCCTGCGCGACGCGCTCGACGAACCTGAACGGCCCGGCGCACACCGGCTTGGTGCCGAACTTGTCGCCGGCCGCCTGCGCGGCCTTCGGCGACACCATCATGCCGGCCCGGTCGGCCAGCTGCGCGAGCAGCGGCGAGAACGGCGCCGACAGGTTCAGCTTCACCGTCAGCGGGTCCACCACGTCGACGGTGGCGACCGGCGCCAGTTCGCCGCGGCGGTTCGAGCCGGGCAGCGTCTTGTGGCGCTCGATGTTGAACTTGACGGCCGCGGCATCGAACTTCTCGCCGTCGTGAAAGGTGACGCCGGGGCGCAGCTTCAGCGTCAGCGTCTTGCTGTCGGCCGACCATTCGTAGCCGGTGGCCAGCTGCGGCTGGATCGCGAGCTTCTCATCCACATCGAACAGCTTGTCGCACAGCGCGCTGAACACCACGCGGCCGACGAAGCTGCGCGCGAGCGACGGATCGAGCACGTCGGGGTCTTCGGCCAGGCCGACGCGCAGCGTCTGCGCGGGCGTCAACAAGGGCACGGCCGCCAGCAGCAGCGCGGGGATCCATCGGGTCATCAGGGACATCATCGTGAACTCCGGGAACAGATCAGGTGGTGGGTTCGAAAGCCGCCTGCAGGCGTGCGAGGCGAATGCTGGCGGGCGTGGTCGCGCTCGCCGGCTTCAGCGGCGGCGGTGCCGGCAGCTCGCGCCAGAAATGGCAGGCGACCGCATGGCCGTCGTGCAGCTCCAGCACCGGCGCCTGCTGCGCGCAGCGCTCGCGCGCATGCGCACAGCGGGTGTGGAAATGGCAGCCGGTGGGTGGGTTGACGGGGCTCGGCACGTCGCCGGCCAGCAGCACGCGCTGGCGCAGCAGCCCCGGTTCCGGCACCGGAATCGCCGACAGCAGCGCCTGCGTGTAAGGATGCCGCGGCGCCGCGAACAGCGCGCGCTTGTCGGCCAACTCGACCACCCGGCCGAGGTACATCACCGCGACGCGCGTCGCGATGTGCTTGACCACCGCCAGGTCGTGCGCGATGAACAGGTAGGCGATGCCGAAGCGGCGCTGCAGGTCCTGCAGCAGGTTCACCACCTGCGCCTGCACCGAGACATCGAGGGCCGACACCGCTTCGTCGCAGACGATCAGCCGCGGCTCGACCGCCAGCGCCCGCGCGATGCCGATGCGCTGGCGCTGCCCGCCGGAGAACTCGTGCGGAAAGCGCTGCGCATGTTCGGGCGCGAGCCCCACGGTGTGCAGCAGCTCGGCCACGCGCTCGCGGTGCCGGCCGGTGTGCAGGCCGTGCAGCATCAGCGGCTCGGTGAGCGTCTGGCCGACCGTCATGCGCGGGTTCAGCGACGAGTACGGGTCCTGGAAGATGATCTGCATCGCGCGGCGCCGGGCGCGCAGCGCGGCGGCGTCGAGCGTGCCGAGGTCTTGCCCGTCGAAGCGCACGCGCCCGGCGCTCGGCTCGATCAGCCGCAGCACCAGCCGGCCGAGCGTCGACTTGCCGCAGCCGGATTCGCCGACCACGCCCAGCGTCTCGCCGCGCTCGATCACCAGGTCGACGCCATCGACCGCGCGCACCGCGCCCTTCGCGCGGCCGAACAACCCGCGGCGCACCGGGAAGTGCTTGACCAGGCCCTCGACCTTCAACAACGGATCGCTCATGGTGTCAGTCATGGAAGGGGCGCCCTCCAGCACGCCGCTTCATGGCGCGGCGCCAGCTCGTACAACTCGGGCGCCGCCTCGCGGCAGCGCGGCTCGACGAACGGGCAGCGGTCGGCGAAGCCGCAGCCCGGCGGGCGCCGCAGCGGGCTCGGCACCTGGCCGTCGATCGACGCGAGCCGCGTGCGTTCGCCGTCGAGCCGCGGCACCGAGCCGAGCAGGCCGATCGTGTACGGGTGCTGCGGTGCCTCGAACAAGGCTTGCACCGGTGCGCGCTCGACGATGCGCCCGGCATACATCACGACCACCTCGTCGGCCACCTCGGCGACCACGCCCAGGTCGTGCGTGATCAGGATGACGGCGGTGCCGGTCTCCTGCTGCAGCGAGCGCATCAGCGCGAGGATCTGCGCCTGGATCGTCACGTCGAGCGCGGTGGTCGGCTCGTCGGCGATCAGCAGCCGCGGCTCGCAGGCCAGCGCCATCGCGATCATCGCGCGCTGTCGCATGCCGCCCGAGAGCTGGTGCGGGTGCTCGTGGAAGCGCTGCTCGGGCGCCGGGATGCGCACCTTGCGCAGCATCGCGAGCGCGTGTTCACGGGCCTCGGCGCGGCCGATGCGGCGATGGCGCAGCAGGCCCTCGACGATCTGCTCGCCGATCGTGAACACCGGGTTCAGCGACGACATCGGCTCCTGGAAGATCATCGCGATGCCGTTGCCGCGCAGGTCCTGCATCTGCTGCGCCGGCGCGCCGACCAGCTCGCGGCCTTCGAAGCGGATCGAGCCGCTGTCGATGCGCCCCGGCGGCGACGGCACCAGGCCCATGATCGACAGCGACGTCACGCTCTTGCCGCAGCCCGATTCGCCGACGATCGCGAGCGTGCGGCCGGCCTGCACCTCGAAGCTGACGCCGTCGACCGCGGGGAACTCGCCGTCGTCGGTCTTGAAGACGGTGCGCAGCTGGCGCACCTCGAGCAGGGCCGTCATGGCGTCAGCGAAGCGCGTGCAAACATGATCTCAACGACATATTGATGTTCTCTGGCAGAAGACCGACAGGGTTGCAAGCTGTGTGCCACGCCCTGTTTGCGGCTCATGATTTGAGCCGAGACCCCTAGAATTCGGCTCATGGTTTCCACCCAGCGCTTCTATGTCTGGCAGCGGCCGAGCTGGCCCGCGCTGACCTTCGACCACCAGCGGGTGGGGCCGGCGCTGGCGCACGCCCGCCGCCTGCAGGGCGTGGTCGAAGGCAAGGCGCTGGCGATCGGCATCGAGCGCGACGGGCAGGTCGCGCGCGAACTGATGGAAGACGAAGTGATCTCCACCGCCGCCATCCAGGGCGAGCGCCTCGACCTCGCCGCGGTGCGGTCCTCGGTGATGCGCCAGCTCGGCCTGGACGCGACCGGTCCTCGCGACCGCCATGTCGAGGGCCTGGTCGAGGTGCTCGACGATGCGATGAACGGGTTTGCGGCGCCGCTCGACGGCGAGCGCCTGCAGCGCTGGCAGTCGGCGCTGTTTGCCGGCGGGGCGAGCGGCATCCGCCCCATGGCCGTGGGCCGTTATCGGTCCGGGCCGATGCAGATCGTGACCGGCCCGGCCGGCCACGAGGTCGTCACCTACGACGCCCCGCCGTCACGCCGGGTCGCGAAAGAGATGGACCGCTTTCTCGCGTGGTTCGCGAAGACCACGCCGGTGCCGGGTCGCCTGCCTCCGCTCGACGGGCTGGCGCGTGCCGCACTGGCCCACCTCTGGTTCGAGACCATCCATCCGTTCGAAGACGGCAACGGCCGCGTCGGCCGCGCCCTCGTCGACATGGCGATCGCGCAAGACCACCGCGTTCCGGTGCGGCTGTACAGCCTGTCGCGCCAACTGCTCGCGTCTCGCAAGGGCTACTACGACGCGCTGAACGTCGCGCAGCGCGGCAACGGCGACGCGACCGAGTGGGTGCTGTGGTTCGCGCAGCAGTTCGCGCTGGCGTGCGAGCGCTCGAGCCAGGTGATCGATCGTGCGATCGAGAAGGCGAGGTTCTGGTCGCGGCAGTCCGGCCTCGAACTCAACGAACGCCAGCGCACGGTGCTGCAGCGGTTGCTCGACGACGGCGACGGCGGCTTTGCCGATGGCCTGAACGCCGAGAAATACATCCGGCTCACCAGCGCGTCGAAGCCGACCGCCACCCGCGACCTGGCCGACCTGGTGCGGCAGCGGCTGTTGTGGACGACGGGCCAGGGCCGGGCGGTGCGCTACTTCGTCAACGTGCCGGGGCGGACCCACCGCGGCGAGACCGCGCAGGCCGAGCCGGCACGGTGACCGTTCATTTCAGCGGCGACACAGTCGTGTGATTTCGGTGCAGTGCGTAAGCACTTCGCCCGCTTCTGCCGCATTTGGTAAGTGCAGGCCGAAGCGGCTTACGAAGCCGCGACAGCGTGCGATCGCTCTCCTACATTGCGCTGCCCAAGACCCACAACGCCATCAGAGGAGTTCGAACATGACATCGAAATACGCCCCCGCATTCAAATGGTCCGCCCTGGCCCTGGCCAGCGCGCTGCTCTTCGGTTGCGGCGGCGCCGACAAGAGCGCCGACGATGGATCGGCCAGCGCCGCATCGGTCACCGTCAGCGAGTCGGCCGCCGGCCTGTCGGTGCGGACCACCACCGGTGAAGGCAGCCGCTTCAACGGCAGCCATGTCGAGGCAGCGCTGTACACCTTCGCGGCCAAGATCGCCGCCGGCACCGATGCCGGCCAGGCGCTCGACGGCACGCTGGTGCTGCAGAGCGTCGCGCAGGACGACGGCACGACCGCCCTCACCGGCAAGCTGATCGGCGGCAAGCTGACCGCCACGCCGAGCGATGCGGTGATCGCGCTGCAAGCCGAATTCGCCACCGCACTGGAAGCGCTGAAGACGGCCTACAAGACCGACGTCGAGGCGCTGCAGGCGACGCTGAAGGCCGCGCTCGAAGCCGCCGCGACGCCCGATGCCGGCCACCGCCTGAACGAGGCCCAGCGTGCCGCGATCAAGACCTTCATCGATGCGGTGAAGACCCGCAGCGAGCAGTTCAAGACCGACAGCACCGCGCTGGTGACGAGCTACCAGGAGAAGGTGACGGCAGCCGGCGGCGACGCGAGCAGCATCACGCCCTGGGGCAGCCATGGCGGCAAGCAGCACGGCCGCAAGACGGTCTACGACGTGACCGGCACGCAAGCGGCCGACGGCAGCCTGACGCTGAAGCTCACGGCCGGCAGCACGGTGCTGACCGGCACCGGCACGCTGGCGGCCGATGGCAGCCTGGCGGGCACGCTCGCCGGTCCGGCGACCGACGACACCGGCACCTGGCAGGCCACCGCGCTGGTCAAGCCGACGCCGACCCCGCCGTCGCCGCCGGCTTCGTCGGCGAGCAGCACGACCCCCTGATCAGATCAGGCATCAGGCGCCGGGACGGGCGAGATCGGCGCCCGTCCCGCGAGATGGTCTCGCGGTGGGAGGTCGCCGTCGGCGCCCTTTCTTTTCGCCTCGACGCGTGCGTCATTCCTCCATCAAGTCGTAGATGGCAGCTTCGCGCCGAAACTCTTTCATGCAATCGACCGGAATGACTCCCAGGTCGACCGTCCGTTTGGCGCAACCTGCGGGAAACGAGATCAGAAGCCCCCGCTGTCGCGGTGAGCATCCGGTGTCGATGGTCTTCTCTCCCGATGCACACAGAGGCACCGGCGGATTCGGTCGGACCGCTTCGACGCGGCCATGGCGAAGCGCAATGAGCGAGCGATATCGCGCACCGTTGTTGATGACGGACCAAAGCACCTGGCAGCCGGTGTAGTCGGGCGACATGCTGGAGAGACGAGGGAAGATGCGGCCGGACATCGTTCCATGAATGCCCTTGGGGGAGATGACGTCGCCGGCCTCCGCCGGGGGTTCCACCAGGTCGCAATTCGGTCCATCGAAGAGGTCGGCCGCAGGCGCCACGCCCGGACTGCCCGCAATCAGCATCGCCAGTGAAAGATGCAGCGCTGCAAGCTTTCGTGTCATGGCGACAGGGGCCGCTCGGCATGCTGAGGCAGACCATCGTGGATGCCGAACCACTCGGCCTTCGACCCGACGAAGATGTGCGCCGCAGGCGCCTGCGGCAACGGCGTGTTCAAGGTCCCGATCGGGCCGTCGATCTCGTAGTGGATGGTGCCGCAGAGGCAGGTGCCGGTGTGCAAGGTGGGCTCCGTCAGGGTGGAGCGGGAACTGTAGCCGGCCGCGGCTGCCGCGTTACGCCAGCGGCAGCGCCTGCCGCACATGCGCGCCGAAGGCCGACACCAGCGCCGACGGCTGCTCGCGGTCGAAGGCCAGCGCGATGCCGACCGTCGGCAGCGCCGGCAGGCCGGCATCGGCGGGCAGCACCTGCAGGTCGTCGGGCACGGCGGTCTGCGTGAGCACCGTGATGGCCTGGCCCGAGCGCGCCATCGCGACCAGCCCGGCCAGGCTGCTGCTCGCGCAGGCCAGCCGGTAGGCACGGCCCGCGGCGTCGAGCGCCTGCCGCGGCGCCTGGTGATCGAACCCATCCGGCGCGCCCAATGCGAGCGGCAGCGGGTCGAGCGACGCGGCATGGCCGCCGCGCTGCCCGACCCACACCAGCGGCTCGCGGCGAATCACGTCGGTGCCGTCCAGCTGGCCTGTCTCTGACACCATCACCGACACCAGCGCGAGGTCGATCGCATGCCGGGCCAGCAGCTCGCGCAGCCGCGGCGTCGGCGCGCACACCACCTCCAGCTGCACGCGCGGGTTCAGGCTCGCGAAGCCGCGCAGCAGGTGCGGCAGGAACACCACCGCATAGTCGTCCGGGCAGCCGAAGCGCAACACGCCCGACAGCTGCTCGCCGCGCAACTCGGCCAGCGTCTCGTCATGCAGGCGCAGCAGCTGCGCCGCATGCGCCAGCAGCCGCTCGCCGGCCGCGGTGAGCGTGACGCCGCGCCCGGTGCGGAACAGCAGCGGCTGCTCGACCACGCCCTCCAGCCGCTGCATCTGCATGCTCAGCGCCGACTGCGTGCGCCCGACGCGGGCGGCCGCCTGGCCCAGCACGCCGGTCTCGGCGATCGCGACGAAGCTGCGCAGCAGGTCGATGTCGAGGGATTGGCCCACGGTATGAGTTCTCCTGATGGCTCGTTCCAAAACTATTCGCTTCACGAAGCGCGTGCCGGTGCGTAAGGTGCCACAACTCCACCACGAGGCACCGACATCATGAGCAGGAACGACGATCCGCAGTTCTGGCAGCAGGCCCGCCGGCACCTGGTGCGCTATGGCGGCAGCTTCGAGCCCTTGATCATCGAGCGCGCGAAGGGCAGCTTCGTGTACGACGCCGATGGCCGGGCGATCCTCGATTTCACGTCGGGGCAGATGAGCGCGGTGCTGGGGCATTCGCATCCGGACATCGCGGCGGTCGTCACCGAGCAGATCCATTCGCTCGACCACCTGTTCAGCGGCATGCTGTCGCGCCCGGTCGTGGCACTCGCGGCGAAGATCGCGCAGCACGCGCCGCCGGGGCTGGAACGCTGCCTGCTGCTGAGCACCGGCGCCGAATCGAACGAGGCCGCGTTGCGCATGGCCAAGCTGGTGACGGGTGGGCACGAGGTGGTCGGCTTCACCCAGTCGTGGCACGGCATGACGGGTGCCGCGGCATCGGCCACCTACAGCGCGGGGCGCAAGGGCTATGGGCCGGCGTCGGTCGGCTCGATGGCGATCCCGGCACCGAATGCGTACCGGCCACGATTCACCGGATCCGATGGCGCGCTCGACTGGCGCCGCGAGCTCGAGGACGGCTTCGAGCAGGTCGACCGCCAATCCACCGGTGCGCTGGCCGCGTTCATCGCCGAGCCGATCCTCAGCAGCGGTGGCATCCTCGAGCTGCCGACCGGCTACATGGCGGCGCTGAAGCAGAAGTGCGTCGAGCGCGGGATGCTGCTGATCCTCGACGAGGCGCAGACCGGCGTCGGCCGCACCGGGCTGATGTTCGCGTGCGAGCGCGACGGCGTGGCGCCCGACATCCTGACGCTGTCGAAGACGCTCGGCGCCGGGCTGCCGCTGGCGGCCATGGTGACCACCGCGGCGATCGAGGAAGAAGCCCATGCGCGGGGCTTCCTGTTCTACACGACGCACGTGTCCGATCCGCTGCCGGCAGCGGTCGGCCTGAAGGTGCTGGAGGTGGTGGAGCGCGACGGCCTCGTCGAACGCGCCCGCGTCGCCGGCGAGCGGCTGCTGCAAGGGCTGCGGCGGCTGCAATCGAAGCACGAATGCATCGGCGACGTGCGCGGGCGCGGGCTGCTGCTGGGGCTGGAGGTGGTCAAGAACCGCGACAGCAAGGAACCGGCCTTCGAGCTCGGCGAGGCGATCACGCGCGAGTGCATGAAGCTCGGGCTCAGCATGAACATCGTCAAGCTGCCGGCGATGGGCGGGGTGTTCCGAGTGGCGCCGCCGCTGACGGTGAGCGATGGCGAAATCGACCTGGGGCTGGAGCTGCTGGACAAGGCGATCGAGGGAGCGGTGGCGGCTCGCCGCTGAGCGCGACATCAGGCGGCCTTGCGCCCCTCCAGGCGAGCGTAGATGGCGTGCACCTGCTGCACGATCGCATCGCCGGTGCTGCCGCTGTAGCCCAATTCGAATGCCCGCCGCCTGAATTCATCGGACTTGTTTGGGGCGTCGCGCAGACTCTCAAGAACGGCCAGGTTGAAGTACGGCAACGGGTTCAGCGGATCGTGCTCGATCGAGGTGCGCAGCGCGCGTTCGGCCGCTTCGGCTCGGCCACAGTGAAGATCCGCCGCACCGATGTTGTTGAAGCCGAGCGACGCGAGGTCGTTGGAATAGATCCCGCTCCAACCAAGCCGCACCCGTTGCTTCCACGGGTGGCGTCGAAGGTCATCGACGAAGCGGGTCGCGGCCACATGCGCTCCATCGTGGTCCTCGCGGTTGAAGGCCCGCAACGACGTGTAGAGATCGCGGTAGAGAAAGCTGTTGATCCGCCCGGGGATCAGCAGCACGAATGCCATCGCCATCTTGATGCCCAGCCCCAGGTGCGGACGTGTTCCGATCCACAGCCCCACGCACAGGCTCACGGCAACGTAGAGACCTTGCGCGATCTTTCTCTGTGCGGTTCGGTTCATCGGCTCGACTCGTCGCGGTGCTCGTGCACCAGCGGTCGCTTCTCTGCGAAGCAGGAGATCCACGCGGCCACTTCGAACGCGACGCCCAGCAGACCGAAGCCAGCCCCAGCGCTTTTCCAGTCCGCCACGTACAGCGCCAAGGCCATGGCGAAAAAGACAAACTGTATGACCCGGATTCTCTTCACGGCGAGACGACCTCTTGCAGCTTCGGCGGGCCGGATCATGCCTGAACCGCGCGATCGAGACCGCCGTCGTGAAAACGGCTGCAGTGATCAACGCAACTCCGTGGATCGATCGGTCAGAAGTATCCCCCGTCCCGCAGGTCCGCCAGCAGCCCTGGCCCGCTCGGCTGCCATCCCAACGTGCTGCGCGTGATCTCGCTGCTGCACGGGTTGTCCATCGCGACGAAACCCGTCATCCAGGTGAAATGCGCGCGGGCTTCGTCGAGCGTGAGGCTGCGCACCGGCACGCCCAGGCCGCGGCCGATCGCTTCGGCGATCTCGCGCATCGGCACGCCTTGCTCGGCGACGCCATGCAGGCGCGATCCTGGCACGGCGCCCCCCAGCGCGAGCCGATAGAGCCGCGCCGCGTCAGAGCGGTGCACCGCCGGCCAGCGGTTCGCGCCGTCGCCGATGTACGCGGCGACACCGGTGCGGCGCGCGACGTCGATCAGCATCGGCACGAAGCCGTGATCACCGGCGCCATGCACCGTGGGCGACAACCGCACCACGGCAGATCGCACGCCGCTCGCCGCCGAGGCCAGCACCTTGGCCTCCGACGCGGCCCGCATGTGGCCCGCGGTGCCGGGTGTCGGCGCGTCGGCTTCTGTGCCGACGCGACCGCCCGCGAGCAGTGCCGTGCCGCAGGTCCCGATGAATGGCTTGCCCGTTCCCTCCAGCGCGCGGGTCATCGCGTCGACCGCGCGCAGGTCGGTCTCGACCGACGCCGCATACGCGCTGAAGTCATGGATGAAGGCCATGTGGATCACGCCGTCGCAGGCCCGCGCCGCAGCGGCCAAGCCGTCGGTGTCCGACAGCTCGCCGCGATGCGCCTCGACGCCCATCGCCGCCAGGCTGGCGACGGCCGCATCGTTGCGCGCCAGCCCGAGCACCTGGTGCCCCGTGGCCTGCAGCTCCCGCGCAATGGCCGACCCGATGAAGCCGGTGGCTCCCGTCACGAATACACGCATACTGACTCCCGATTGGTGAAGGGCGTACTGTCCTTCGTTGCCGGGGCCGCGAAAAGCCGAGAGCGCATACAGGTATGAGAGTTAACAGGCATGGGCGCTGACACCCTTCCCGACCCGGTCCTCACGCTCGGCGCCTTCCTGCGCGACCGCCGCGCCCGCCTGCTGCCCGCACCCGATGCGCCGGGCCGGCGCCGCACACCCGGCCTGCGGCGTGAAGAGGTCGCGACGCGCGCGGCCGTGAGCATCACCTGGTACACGTGGTTGGAACAGGGGCGCGGTGGCCCGCCGTCGGACGAGGTGCTGGAGCGGCTGGCGCACGCGCTGGAACTCGACGCCGCCGGCCGCGAGATGCTGTTCCTGCTCGCGCAGCAGCGGCCGCCGCCGCTCAGCCCGGCCCCGCCCTCTGCCGTTCCGCCATCGCTGCAACGCGTGCTCGATGCGTTCGCGACCAGCCCCGCCATCGTGAAGACGCCGACCTGGGACATCGTCGCGTGGAACACGGCCGCCGCCGCGGTGCTGACCGACTACGCCGCGCTGCCGGTCGGCGAGCGCAACCTGCTGCGCCGCCTGTTCGGCGAACTCAGCACCACCGACCGCTGGCCCGATTGGGAATCCGATGCGCGCTTCGCGCTCGCGGTGTTCCGCATCGACGTGGCCCGCACCGGTGGGTCCGCCGAGGCCGTCGCGCTCGCCACCGAGCTGCAGGCGCGCAGCCCCGACTTCCGCCGCATGTGGGCCGAGAACGAGGTGAGCCGGCACTGGGTCGGCCGCAAGCGCATCGCGCACCCGGTCGCCGGGCCGATCACGCTGGAGTACTCGAGCTTCGCCTTCGACGCCGCCGACGGGCTGAGCATGGTGGTCTTCACGCCGACCACGCCCGAGGCCACGCTTGCCATCGCGTCGCTGATCGACCAGCAGCGCGTGGTGCGCTGACTCACCCCTGCGCCACGCGCACGACCAGCTTGCCGAAGTTGCGCCCTTCGAGCAGCCCGCGCAATGCGGCCGGCGCGTTCTCCAGCCCGTCGACGATGTCCTCGCGCAAGGTCACCGCGCCGTCGGCGACCCGCTGCGCCATCTCGCGGCGGAAGGCCGCGAAGCGCTCGCCGTGGTCGCCGTAGTGATCGAGCACGATGAAGCCCTGCATGCGGATCCGCCGCTGCAGCAGCGCGGCATGCACCTGCGGCAGGCGGTCCGGCCCGGCCGGGGCATCACCCTCGTTGTAGTGCGCGATGAAGCCGCAGACTGGCACGCGCGCGCCGATGTTCAGCAGCGGCAGCACCGCGTCGAACACGGCCCCGCCGACGCTCTCGAAGTACACGTCGATGCCGCTCGGGCACGCGGCCGCCAGGTGCTCGGCGAACCGTGGGTCGCGCCGATCGACGCAGGCGTCGAAGCCGAGCATGTCCACCGCGTACCGGCACTTGTCGGCGCCACCGGCGATGCCGACCACGCGGGCGCCCTTCAACCGGGCGAGCTGGCCCGCCACCGCGCCGACGGCCCCGGTGGCCGCCGAGACGACGACGGTCTCGCCCGGCCGCGGCTGGCCGATGTCTTCGAGGCCGACGTGCGCGGTGAAGCCCGTCATGCCCAAGCCACCCAGCGCGAGCGAAGGCTGTGCCATGTCGCCCAGCACCAGCAGGTCATCGCCGTTCGACAACGCACGGTCCTGCCAGCCGGCGTTGGCCAGCACCAACTCGCCGACCGCAACCCTTGGATTCCGCGACGCGATCACGCGGCTCACCGTGCCGCCGACCATCGCTTCGCCGATCGCCACCGGCGGCGCATAGCCCGGTCCGATGGCGTCCATCAGGTTGCGCATGTACGGATCGATCGACAAGTACAGCGTGCGCAGCAGCACCTGGCCCTCGCCGGGCACCGGGATCGGCTGCGTCTCGATGCGGAAATCGTGCGCCGCCGGCAACCCGTGCGGATGGGCGGCGAGCACGATGCGGCGGCTGAGGGTCTCGCTCATGGTCGCAGCCGCCTGATCAAGCCGGCACCGGCCGCGGCCCGTGGCGCAGCGTCAGCAGCGTGCCCAGCACGAGCGCGACCACCGCGAAGGCCGGCCCGCCCAGCGCACCGATGTGATCCACCAGCAAGCCGCCGCCGATGGCGCCACTCGCGATCGCGATCTGGAAGGCTGCCACCAGCAGGCCGCCCGCGCCTTCGGCCTGGTCGGGCGCGGCCCGCACGATCCAGGTCTGGAAGCCCACAGGGAAGGCGCCGAACGCGAAGCCCCACAGCGGCACCGCGATCGCGGTGACCCACACCGAGCTGCCACCCACCAGCAAGCTGGCCGCCAGCAGCGCGATCAGCACGCCGCCGAAGACGATCGCGTGGCGCTCGCTGCGCTGGGCCACCCAGCCGCCGGCGAAGTTGCCGAAGAAGCCGCCGATGCCATAGCCGAGCAGCACCGCCGACACCGCGCTCACCGACAGGTGCGTCACGTGCTCCATCAGCGGGCGGATGTAGGTGAAGCCGGCGAAGTGCCCCGACACCACCAGCAGCACCGCCAGCAGCGCGACGCGCACCGGCGGGCGCCGCAGCAGCTCGCCCAGCACGCGCAGGTTCGGGTTGTCGCGCGGCGGCAGCGCCGGCAACGTGAAGAACTGCACTGCGAGCGTCAGCACGCTGACGACCCCGGCCGCGATGAACGCGCTGCGCCAGCCCCACACCGAGCCCATCCACGCCCCGATCGGCGCGGCGCCGACGGTGGCCACCGAGACCCCGGTCAGGATGACGGACATCGCCCGCGCGAACTGCGCCTCGGGCACCAGCCGCAGCGCGAGCGCGGCCGACATCGACCAGAAACCGCCGAGCGCGACGCCGAGCATCACGCGCGCCACCAGCAGCACCGGCAGGCTGCTGGCGGTGGCCGCGATCAGGTTGGACAGGATCAGCAGCGCGGTCAACGCGAGCATCACGATCCGGCGGTCGAGCCGGCGCGTCAGCAGCGGGATCGACGGCGCCGCGATGGCGCCGATCAGCGCGGTGGCCGTCACGGCCTGGCCGGCCGCGCCATCGGTGACGCCGAGGTCGGTGGCCATCGCGGTCAACAAACTGGCGGGCAGGAATTCGGCCGTGACGAGCCCGAACACGCCCAGCGTCAGCGAGGCGATGGCGGGCCAGTCGGCATGGCCGGCGGGGGTCTCTGGAAGTGCGGCGATCGGGGCAGAAGACACGGTGGGCAGGCCGACGAGTGGCCTTGTGGTGGACTGGGTTGGGAGCTTAGGGCTAGGATTTCGGCGTTTGAATGCCGAAAGAGCCGAAATGAATGACTTTTTGTCCGACCGTGACGAACTCACCGAGATCCTGCTGGGGCTGCGGCTCGATGGCGTGGAGTACGGCCGCTGCGTGCTGCGCGCGCCGTGGGCGGTGGCGTTTCCGGCGCAGCGCGCGGCGCGCTTTCACTTCGTCGGCAGCGGCGGCAGCTGGCTGCGCACCCCGTCGACCGACTGGAAGCGGCTGAACCCGGGCGATGCGGTGCTGTTGCCACGCGGCAGCTTCCACATCCTGGCCAGCTCGCCCGACGTGCCGGCGGTCGACATCGATTCGCTGGCGCGGGTGGCGGTGTCGGACAACATCTACCTGGTGGGGGCCGAGAACATCGGGCCGCGGGACCCGGTGGGCGAGGCGGAGGGCGCCGTGCCGCCCGACGTGATGTTCTGCGGCGCGCTGCGCTTCAACCTCGACCCCTTGCACCCGCTGCTGACGATGATGCCGGACGTGATGCACGCCGGCGACCTCGCGAAGCGCGACGTCACCGTGCCGGCGCTGCTGGAGGCGATGGAGCGCGAGGTGGCGCTCGACCGCATTGGCGCCTGCGGCATCCTCGCGCGGCTGGCCGACGTGCTGGCCGCCAGCATCATCCGCGCGTGGGTCGAGTGCGGCTGCAGCGATTCCACCGGCTGGATCGCCGCGGTGCGCTGCCCGAAGATCGGCAAGGTGATCGCGGCCATCCACGCGGCGCCCGATCGCGACTGGAGCGTGCCGATGATGGCCGACCTGATGGGTGCCTCGCGCTCCAGCTTCGCCGAGGCCTTCACGCGCACGATGGGCGAGAGCCCGGCGAAGTACGTGGCCAAGGTGAAGATGTTCCAGGCCCGGCACTGGATCGCGAACGACGGCATGCGCATCGCGGTGGCAGCCGACCGGCTCGGCTACGACTCCGAGGCGTCGTTCAGCCGGGCGTTCAAGCGGGTGATCGGGCACCCGCCGAGCGCGTCGCGGGTGGAGGATCGGGGGCTCGCCGCTGTCAGGGCGTAGCGCGTCGGGTACTGGCGCGTCTGGTGTTCATCCGGCTTCTGTTCACGCCAGCGCCTCGCGAACGATCTCCGGATGCTTCATTGCAATGCGGATCAAGGTCTGGGCAGCGCCCGATGGCGATCGACGCCCCTGCTCCCATTCCTGCAGCGTGCGCTTGGAGATGCTCAGCGCCTCGGCGAACTGCGCCTGCGACAAGCCGGTGTTCTCGCGTGCCTGCACCACTTCATTCGGCTCGACCTTCGTCGTACGCGCGGCTTGACCAGCCTTCATCTCGCGCACCGATTGCAGCAGCTTCAGCCCCAGGGCCTCGCCAGCAGACGTTCTCTTCGTGGAAGGGCGGCTAGCCATGTTCGATCTCCTCTCGTATCGCCTTGAGCAAGTGGCCGGGAATGTTGTCTCGCACGGACTTCGCATACACCAACAGCAGCCAGATTTCGCCGCAAGCCAGGCGGACGAAGTAGATGACCCTGACGCCGCCTCGCTTGCCCATGCCGGCACGCGACCATCGCACCTTGCGACATCCGCCACTCCCCGGAATCAGATCGCCCGCCTGCGGATTGGCTGCGAGCCAGCGGAAGAAATCGAAGCGTTCTTCTTCCGTCCAAAACTTGTCCGCTTCAATGGCAAAGGTCGGTGTCTCGGCAAAGCTGAACATGGGGAATGTACGTCTCAGACGTATGCACGTCAATGACGTACAGACGAGGTGGCTGGGATCCGACCCCACTGCCGTCGGCGCGGCGAAGCCTATCGCCAAGCTCACTCGCTGACGACCGGTCCATAGTGACCCGGTGGGCGGTGACCGGTCGCCACGAGGACGACAACCTCAGTCGGCTCAGAGCGCCTCGGCCGCCCACTGCACCGCATCCGCACCGGCCGGGATGCGCAACGGTGCCGACGGATCGGTCGCCGCGCGCCACACGGCCTCGGCCACGTCCGCTGCGCGCGTGCCGGGACCCGTGGACGCCATCATTCGGGCGATGGTCTGCTTCATGAACTCGCCATAGACCTCGTCGTCGATGCCGCGCAGCCGGGTGCGCGCGGTGTCGCGGAATTTCGTCTCGCCGGAGGATCCGGGCAGCACGATGCGCACGCGCACGCCGAACGGTTCGAGCTCGCTCACCAGCGATTCGCTGAATGCATTCACCGCTGCCTTGGCCGCACGGTAGATGCCCACCAGCGGCAGCGGCTTCAGCGTGACGCTCGACGTCACGTTCACGATGACGCCGGACTTGCGCTCGCGCATCTGCGGCAACGCCGCCTGCGTGACCGCGATCGTGCCGAAGGTGTTGGTCTCGAACAGCGCACGCACCGTCTCGCTGCTGGTGAGCTCGAACGGTGCGGGTGCGCCGAAGCCGGCGTTGTTGACGAGCACGTCGATCGGGCCTGCGGCCGCGATGGCGCGGCGGATGCTCTGCCCATCGGTCACGTCGAGCTGCAGCACGCGCAGGCGGGCGGACGGCGGCAGCACGTCCTCGCGCGGCGTGCGCATCGTGGCGATCACCTGCCAGTCGCGGGCCAGAAAGTAGCGCGCGGTCTCGCGGCCGAAGCCGGACGAGCAGCCGGTGATCAGGACGGTTTTCATGGGATTCCTTCGTGGAGATGAGCGATGGCTTCACGATAGGTCGCGAGGACCGTACTGCCTACAATCACGAGTCCATATCTCATTGGCGAGAGTCCGGTCATGGTGGATCCAATGGCCGAGGTGGTCACGCTGCTGCAGCCGACTGCCCGGTTTTCGAAGCACGTCGTCGGCGCGGGCCGGTGGCAGATTCGCCGCTCGGACGCCGGGCAACCGTTCTACTGCGTCGTCCTCGAGGGCAGCTGCCGCCTCGCGCTCGACGGGCACGAACCGATCGTGTTGCAGACCGGCGATTTCGTGCTGATCCCCGCGGCCTTCGGCGTCGCGATGTCCAGCATCGAGCCGCCGGCCGACGCGGCCGACTCGCTGCCGGTCGCGCTGGGCCAGGGGCTGTTCAGGATCGGCGCGCCGGAGGGCCCGACGGACCTGCGCATCCTGGCGGGCCACTGCAGCTTCGGTTCACCGGACGCGGCCTTGCTGGTATCGCTGCTGCCGCAGCTCGTTCACGTTCACGGCGAGCAGCGCCTGGCGACCCTCGTGCAACTGGTGGGCGAGGAAACGCGCGAGCAGCGGCCTGCGCGCGAGGTGGTGCTCGCGCGGCTGCTGGAGGTGCTGTTCATCGAGGCCTTGCGCTCGACGGCCGGGACAGCCGCCTCGCCGGGCTTGGCGCGCGGGCTCGCCGATCCGCGCCTGGCCGCCGCGATCCGCGCGATGCACGAGCAGCCGACGCGGACCTGGACCGTCGTCGAGCTGGCGAAGCAGGCCGCGCTGTCGCGCTCGGCGTTCTTCGAGCGCTTCAGCCGCACGGTGGGCGTGGCCCCGATGGAGTACCTGCTCGCGTGGCGCATGGCCCTCGCGAAGGAGCTGCTGCGCCGCGACGGCGTCGCGATGGCCGACGTGGCCGAGCGCGTCGGCTACAGCTCGGCGAGCACCTTCAGCGTCGCCTTCACGCGCCACGTCGGACGGCCGCCGACGCAATACGCGCGCGAACAGGCGGCCTCTTCGCAAGTGCAGATGCAGGCACTGGCCGGCTAGGCGACCGCCGACTGCTGCCGCGCAAACCGCCCCGGCGCCAGCCCCACATACCGGCTGAACGCCGTGCTGAAGGTGCTGGCCGAGGCATAGCCGACGCGCTCGGCCACGTCGGCCAGCGCGACATCGCTGCGGCTGAGCAGGTCTTTCGCGAGGGCCATCCGCCAGCCCAGCAGGTAGGCCATCGGCGACACGCCCACCGCGCGAGTGAAGCGCTCGAAGAACACCGAGCGCGACAGCGCCGCCTGCTTCGCCAGTTCATCGACCGTCCAGGCGCGCGCCGGTTCGCCGTGCATGTGCCGGATCGCGGTGGCCAGGCGCGAATCGGCCAACGCACGCAGCAGCCCCGGCGGTGCGGTGCCGCCGGGCGCGGAGCGCAACGCCTCGATCAGCAGCACCTCGACGAAGCGCGTGAGGACCAGCTCGCGGCCGGATCGCTGCTCGACGGATTCGCCCCGCACCAGTTGCACCAGCAGCGTGAGCCGCTCGACGCCGCGCACATGCAGCACGCTGGGCAGCAGCGACACCGTCAACGCCGCATCGGGCGAATCGAACGCGAAGTAGCCGCCGAGCATGCGCACATCGGGCGGGCCCTCGCGCCGGCCATGGCGAACCTCGCCCTCGGGTGCGGGCTGCGCCTTCGGATCGATGAAGACCGGAACGGCCGGCGACGTGCCCGACATCGTGAACCCGGGCGTCGCCGGCATCAGCAGGAAGTCGCCCGCGAGGAGCGTGATCGGCTGCTGCCCATCGACCGCCAGCACGCATTCGCCCTCGAGCATCGTGCAGAAGCTCGGCTGGCCGAAGCTTGAATAGCGCACGGCCCACGACCCGGCGCCGCTGATCACCTTGGAATACACCGCCCGCGGCCGCAGCAGCGCGATCACCTCTGCCAGCGGATCGACCATGGCCGGACTCCTGCAAACTTATGACGGACTCTTGATTGTAGATCGTCCCGCCGGGCGTCGGTATCGTTCGAACACCTCAACACACCGCCAAGGCTTCCGAATGAAAACCATCCTGATCACCGGCTGCTCGTCCGGCTATGGACTCGAGACCGCCCGCCACTTCCACGCACAAGGGTGGAACGTGATCGCCACGATGCGCACACCCCGCGCCGACGTGCTGCCCGCCGCCGAGCGCCTGCGCGTGCTGCCGCTCGACGTGACCCGGCCCGACAGCATCGCCGCCGCCATCGAGGCGGCCGGGCCGATCGACGTGCTCGTCAACAACGCCGGCCTTGGGCTGTTCGGCGCCTTCGAAGCGACCCCGATGGCGACCGTGCGCGAGATCTTCGAGACCAACACCTTCGGGATGATGGCGATGGCCCAGGCGGTCTTGCCGCAATTCCGCAGCCGCCGCGCGGGGCTGGTGATCAACGTGACCTCGACCGTGACGATGGCGCCAATGCCGCTGGTGGCGGCCTACACCGCGAGCAAGACGGCGATCCAGGGGTTCTCCACGTCACTCGCGCTGGAGCTCGAAGCCTTCAACGTGCACGTGAAGCTGGTCGAACCGGGATACGGCCCCGGCACGCGCTTCACGCAGAACGGCACCGAGCGCATGCAGGGCCTGATCCCCGAGGCCTATGCACCGTTCGCGCAGGCGATCTTTGCCGCGCTGGGAAACCCCGCCGCAGTGACCACCGCGGCCGACGTGGCGCAAACCGTCTGGCGCGCCGCGAACGACGCGAGCGGGCAGCTGCGCTACCCGGCGGGTGCGGATGCGGTGGCTCTGGCCGTCAACGATCGCCCGGTGTAGCCATGCGCACCGCGATGTGCGCGCCCAGCAGCGCGGTGGGGATCACGGTGACGAGCGCGAACAGGTTGAACCACATCGGGTTCTCGGACCAGAAGACCAGCCCGAACAGCGCGCCGAGCACGCCGACGGCGAGCCCGTTGAAGTAGGGGTAGCGCTTGGCCAGCCGTGCGGTGACGCAGCCACCGACCATCGTGGTGAAGGTGCCGAGGACGATGCTCACCACCAGGAAGCTCGTGCTGCCGGTGACGTTCGCCAGGTCTTGCGACACCTGCTCGGACGACCGGCCGGCCACGCTGACCTCGTCGCCGTGCAGGAACAGCATGACGATGCCGGTCAGGATGTCGAGCCCGAGGGTCAGCAGGAATCCGAGGGCCACGGCTTTGAGGTTGATGCGGGTCATTCGCGTATTCTGCCCGCCAGGAGGAATGCCATGACGGACGAGATCGCGCAAGTTCCCGAGACCCCGCCTCGCAAACGCCTGGTCGTGCTGGTGCCGGGCATCGGCGGCGACACGCGGCTGTGGCAGCCGCTGATCGACCGGATCGAGAAGGAGCCGTCCTTCAGCCAGGCCCAGGTGACGTGGCTGCGCTTCGACCACAAGACCCAATGGTTCAGCATGGGCCGCCTCGACAGCCTGGGCAAGCGGCTGAATGCGCTGGTGGCGGCCGAGTGGCTGCGCAGCGGCGGCTACGACGACATCCTGCTGATCGGCCACAGCATGGGCGGGCTGGTCGTGCGGCAGGCCTACCTGCTGGCCGCGGGCGGCGTGGCCGACGTGAGCCCGTCCGCGTGGTCCGCGCGCGTGTCGCGCATCGTGCTGATGGCGTCGCTCAACCGCGGCATCGACCTGCGCTCGGCCTCGTGGTCGGAACGGCTGATGGCGTACCTCGCCCGCGTCGTGCCACTCGTGCCGCACTTCACCGCGATCGACATCCTGCGCGGCTCCGATTTCCTGACCAACCTGCGCATCGACTGGATCCGCCACTTCCGCGCACCGGCACCGGCCTCGGGCGCGCCGTCGGTGATCCAGGTGCTGGGCACGTCGGACGGGCTGGTCAATGCCGACGACAGCCGCGACATCCTCGCGTTCCCCGATGGGCATTACCTCGAGGTGCCCGAGGCCAATCACCGCGGCATCTACCGGCTCGACCTGACCGACGATCCCGAGCTGCGCTACTCGGTGCTGCGGCAGGCGCTGCTGGGCGATTTCCCGAGCAAGGCCGCCGCGCCGGACGATCCGGTGCGCCGCGTCGTGTTCCTGCTGCACGGCATCCGCGCGTCGAACGTCGACGGCTGGGTCGAGGGGCTGGAGGCGCGCATCAAGGCCCGCGAGGGCGCGCGCGTGGTCGTGCGCAACCCGACCTACGGCTACTTCACGGCCGCACAGTTCGCGCTGCCGTCGGTGCGCCGCAGGAACATCCGCGTGTTCCAGGATTGGTACACCGAAGAACTCGCGAAGCACCCCGCCGCCGAGTTCGACATCATTGCCCACAGCAACGGCACCTACCTCCTCGGCCACAGCCTGCTGCGCACGCCGGGCATGCGCTTCACCAACGTGGCGCTGGCGGGCAGCGTGCTGCCGCAGGATTTCCTGCAGCGCTTCCGGAACCTCGAACGCCAGGTGGGCCGCATCCGCAACGACCGCGCCAACCGCGACTGGCCGGTGGCGCTGCTGTGCAATGCACTCAGCGGCATCCGGATGAAGGATGTCGGCACGGCAGGGTTCTCGGGCTTTCTCGGCGGCATGACGGACGAGGTCGCGTACTACGCCGGCGGGCACGGCGAGGCGCTGAAGGAAGAACGCCTCGACATGCTGGCCGGCTTTGCGCTCGGCGACACGACGGTCGCGCCCACCGGACTGACGACGCCGGGCTACTACCGGCAGCTGTCGAACAGCATGCCGTACGTCGCGAAGGCATTCGTGCTCGGGCTGGTGATCGGGGCCGGCTTCCTTGTGTTCTGGGGCGGGAAGTTCAACATCGTTCCCGCGGCGTGGGCCCTGGGGATCTTCGCCAGCGTCTATGCGGTGCTCGACATCATTTGACGACCAGCTTCAGCCCGACCACCCCGGCCAGGATCAGCACGATGCACAGCACGCGCAGCGGCGCCGCCGAATCGCCCATCACGAGGATGCCGACGAGCGCGGTGCCGGCCGCGCCGATGCCGGTCCAGACGGCATAGCCGGTGCCCATCGGCAACGTGCGCATCGCGAGCGACAGCAGCACGACGCTCGTCAGCCCGGTAGCCACCGTCAGCAGCGACGGCATCAGCCGCGTGAAGCCTTCGGACGATTTCATGCCGTAGGCGAACGCGATCTCGAGCACGCCCGCGACGACGAGCATCAGCCAGGCCATGTCATGCTGCCTTGGCCGCTGCGGCGGGGGTCGCGCGGAATGCGACGCCGAGGCGGTTGAAGGCGTTCATCAGGCCGATCGCGTAGGTGAGGTCGGCCAGCTCCTTTTCGTTGAACTCGGCGGTGGCGGCCTCGTACTCGGCATCGGGCACGCCGGTGTCGGCGACGCGGGTCACGGTCTCGGCCCAGGCGAGTGCCGCGCGTTCACGGGTGCTGAACAACGCGCCGCCTTCGCGCCAGCCTTGCACCAGCACCAGCTTGTCGACGGCGAGGCCGGATTTCAGCAGGTCGCGCGAATGCATGTCGATGCAGAACGCGCAGCCGTTGATCTGCGAGACGCGCAGGTAGACGAGGTCGATCAGTTCCTTGGGCAGGCCGCTTTTCTGGACGACGGTGTAGACGCCGAAGTAGGCTTTGTAGCCTTCGGGAGCGGCCTTGGCGTAGTCGATGCGATGGCTCATGACGATCCTTGTGGTTCGGTGATGGAAGGACGTCATCGTGCGTTGTCTTGGTCCATCACAGAAGAGCCAAGATATGGCTTGCAGACTGGACCATGATCAAGGCTGCGAATCAGAGCAGATCGAGGATGCGCTTCGCGAGCTTCTCGGCGGTGCGCCGGGAATCGATGTTCGTGAAGGCGAGCATCAGCGCCGGCGGGCCGTCGCGGTCGAAGGTCCAGTCGGTCAGCGCTTCGGCAAACAGGCCGGCTTCGAGCATGCGCGATGCCAGCTTGCGGTCGGAACGCCGGCTCTGCAGCCGCAGGATCAGGTGCATGCCGCCGGGTTGCGTATCGATCCGCAGGTGCTGGCCCAACACGCTCTCGAGGCCGGCCACGGTGGCTTCTCGGCGCTCGGCATAGAGCCGTCGCATGCGCTGGATGTGGCGCGCGAAGTGCCCTTCGGTGATGAAGGCGCTGACGATGGCCTGCGTGATCTGCGGGCTGCCGCCGGCGAAGGCCTGGCTGATCTTCTCGAAGCGTTCGACCAGCGCTTCGGGCACCACCAGGTACGCCAGCCGCAGGCTCGGGAACAGCAGCTTGCTGAAGGTGCCGGCATACAGCACGCGGCCATCGCGATCGAGGCTTTTCAGCGCTGGCAGCGGGCGGCTGACGTAGCGGAACTCGCCGTCGTAGTCGTCCTCGACGATCCAGGCCTTGCTGCGCGTCGCCCAATCGAGTAGCGCCAGGCGCCGCGGCAGCGACAGCGACACGCCCAGCGGGCTCTGGTGCGCCGGCGTGACGATGGCGGCCCGCGCGCGCGGCGCCAGCTGCAGGCCTTCGTCGACGACGATGCCATCGGCATCGACCGGCACCGGTATGGGCGCGATGCCCATGTGCTGCAGCAACTCGCGCGTCGGCGGGTAGCCGGGGTTTTCGAGCCAGACGCGATCGCCGGCCTTGAACAGCGCCTGGCCGATCAGCTGGATGCTGTGGCGGTAGCCGGTGGTCACGAAGACCTGCGCAGGCGAGCAGCTGACACCGCGCGACAGGTGCAGGTAGGCGGCGATCTCGGTACGCAGCGACGGCAGGCCCGGGACCGAGGGATGCGCCATGTCGGCCGGTTGCATCGCGCGGATGCAGCGCGCACCCAGGCGCGCCCAGATCTTGCGCGGGAAGGCATCGAGCGCGGGCAGGCCCATCTGGAAGGGGAGCGTGGTGTCGGGGCGGAAGCTGGGCTCGGCGGTGGCCGGGTCGGTGGGCGGTGGTGCGCTGGGCAGCGGGGCCTGCGGCTTCAGGTCGGGCGTGACGATGGTGCCGGCCTGGCCGCGGGCCTGGATGTAGCCCTCGGCCGTCAGCAGCGCGTAGGCGGATTCGATGGTGCCCCGCGCCAGGCCCAGCTCCTTCATCAGCGCGCGGGCCGACGGGATGCGGTCGCCGGGCTTCAGCACGCAGGAGGCGATGGCGGCGCGGAAGCGGTCGTAGATCTGGCGGTAGTAGGGCTCGGCCGCCGAGGGGTCCAAGGGCGCGAGGGGGCTGGGGGCTTCGATGGGCATGCGGCCATCATGGACCAGCCGAGAAGACCACTCTTGGCTCTTTGGACTGAGCCACGGCGGCGCCACACTGATCGCATGAACATCCTTCGCATCAGTTGCAGCCCGCGCGGGCCCTCGTCCGAGAGCCAACGGCTCTCGCAGAAGATCGTTGATCGCCTACTGGCGCGCGAGCCGGCGGCCAGCGTGGTGGAGCGGGTGATCGGCGACGGTAGCCTGGCGCACGTCGACGCGAACTACGCGCTGGCGCAGCACTCGGCGACGGCCGAGGTGTCGGCGCTGGGGGGCATTGCGCAATCGGATGTGCTGATCCGCGAGCTGGAGCGATCAGACGTGATCGTCATCGCGACGCCGATGCACAACCTGGGCGTGCCGTCGATGCTGAAGGCGTGGATCGATCACGTGGTGCGGGCGCGGCGGACGTTTCATGTGACGGCCGAGGGCAAGGTGGGCGCGCTGCGCGATCGGCCGGTGTTCGTCGCCATCGCGTCAGGCGGCAGGTTCTCGGGCGAGCAGGCGCGGCAACCGGATTTCCTGACGCCGTACCTCAAGGTGATCCTCGGGATGATCGGGCTGCACGATGTGCGCTTCTTTTCGGTGGAGGGGACGGGGGGCGGGCCGGAGGCAGTGGAGGCGGCGCGGGCTCGGGCGGAGCGGGCGCTGGAGGCGCACTTTGCGCAGACGGTACAGTGCGGCTGAGCCCATCACTGCCCCACGTCGGGCACCCCCGAAGATCATGAGAGTGTTCGCCACCTTGGCTTTTGTCGCGGCGCAATTGATTGCGTCCACCGGCGCGTCCGCAGCCGATACGGTCCTGACGATGAATTCATACGGGCCTGTGCAAGTCGGAATGCCGATCTCGCAGGCGCACCAGCTGCTGACCAAGCTGGGGCGCAAGAATCTTCCGAGCCCGCGTGGCGTGGCGAAGGTCGGTTGCGATTTCTACCAGGCGTCGGCAGACCTGCAGTTCATGACCGAAGACCAGAAGATCGTCCGGATCGAGACGCGTGAGCCGGATGTGGTGACGCCATCGGGCATCCGGGTCGGCTCCAGTCTCGACAGGGTTCGGCGCTCTTTCGGATCGCGCATCGAAGAAGTTCAGCAGCACAGATCCGCAGACGCGGGAGACCGCAGCATCGTGCTGGTGTCGGGCGACAAGCAGTTCGCGATTCGCGTCGACGGGAAGCAGGCGGTCGACGAATTGTTTGTCGGCGCAGAGCCGGCGATACGGCGTGCCGAAGGGTGCTCTTGAGATGAGCGCGATCCAGGTTTCGCGACGTGGCGGAGCACAGGTCGGTTGGCTGAACGCTTCATGGCCGCTGGCTTCCATCCAGATCACGCCTGACGCGTTGACCGTGAGCGTTCTCGAAAAGTACACCTTCGTGCCGGCGCAAGTCCATGCCATCGAGGCGATCGGCTCGATACCGGTACTCAACACCGGGATTCGCATTCATCACACGCGGGCGGATTACCCGGAGAAGGTCATCTTCTACAGCGTGGGTGGCCGGGACAGCTTGCTGCAAGCCGCAGGCGCCGCCGGCTTTCCAGTCGGCGAGCTTGCCGTGCAAACGAAGCGGGGCTTTCCTGTCAAGGTCAGCGCCATCGTTGTCTTCGTGCTCTTGTGGAATGCGCTGTTCCTGCTTGATCGGGGCGGCAGCCTGTTCGACACGTCGAGCAAGCTGGGGCCGTATTCCTTTCTGGCGCTTGCTCTCGCCTTCGCAGTTGCCAGCCTCACCCCTCGTTCCTCGCGTCTGCAGCAACTCATCCTGCGCGATGGCCACGACGTCGGAGAGATACGCGGCTTCCTGCGTCTCTTGCAACTCGTCACCGGAGGCCTGGCGCTCGCAGCGGGTCACGCTCTGTGGGTGCGTTGACGCTGTGCTTGGCCGTGGCCTTCACGTGCTTGGTGATCCTCGCTGGCATTGCCATCCTGAAGCGTCCACCCACGTCCGATCCGTTGAGTGCCTTCGACGCCCGCGAAGAGCATGGCGCGTCGGTACCGCAGGCCGCGGAGCAAGAGCTGAAGCGGCAAGATCGCGGCACCATTCCGAGTCGAGACATAGACGTTGGAGGTTCAACATGACGACCCGAACTGCCAGTTGCTCTTGCGGCCAGCTCACTGCCGTCACGTCGGCCGAGCCGATTCGCATCTCCGTCTGCCACTGCCTTGCCTGCCAGCGCAGAACGGGCAGCGTGTTCGCTGCGCAGGCGCGGTTTCCCGCCAGCTCGGTGGCCATTGCCGGCGCTGCGACCACGTTCGTTCGGGTCGGTGATGGCGGAGGCAGCTGCACGTTCCACTTCTGCCCCACCTGCGGCGCCACCGTGTATTACACCTGCCAGGGCGGCGAAGACAACATCGCCATTCCCGTCGGGGCGTTCGCCGACCCGGCCTTTCCCGCACCCGCGTTCTCGGTGTACGAAGAGCGCATGCACAGCTGGGTCGAGATGCCCGTCGACATGGAGCACATGGATTAGGCATGCCAGGAACCACCAGGACACTCGCCAAGCTTGCCGGCCTGTTGCTTGTCTCAGCCGCTGTTGCCTTTCTGTCCGTGAAGATCGAACGAAGAGGCCCCGAGCTCGTGCAATTTGGCAACCTGTGCGGCGCGACGCACGACCAACCCTGCATGCGACCGTCGCTCAAGGGCGGGTATCCCCTGACCTTCCTGGTGGACACGCCGGGCGTCTCCATTGAGAACCAGCTTTTCCTAGGCGAAGACCAGTTCGTGCCCCTGGCGTTCATCGTGGATTGGGCCATTTGCGCGGCTGCCCTGTGGCTTCTTTATCGGGTCCTTGGCTGGCACCGGCAGATCAAGCCTCATCCGCGGCATCGCGAATGATCTCTTTGGTGCCCTCCAGCATCTCATCGAGCGGTTCCGGCTCATCGCCTTCGTAGCTGACGATCGCGCCGAAGTCTTTCGTCAGCGCGCAGCTGACGATCATCACGCAGGCCAGGTCCTTCATGCTGCCGCGCCACGACATGCTGATGCAGTGGTCGCGCCCTGCGGCCAGCGCGCGGAAGGCCTTGTCGCCACCGACGACATCGTCGGTGGGCTGGTAGAAGATCTCGAAGCCCGGACCGACTTCGCCATTGAGGACGAACGGCGAAAAGCCTGAATCCGAGAACGGCATGAAGTCGGGATGCAGCTTCAGGTCGAAGCCCAAGGCGTCGATTGATGACTGCAGCGCGGCGCGGTCGGGCACACGGGTTTTGTCGATGAAGGCGTACTGCGTATTGGACATGGCAAGGGTGATGAGAACGTAATGGAGGGATCAGGGGTGCGCTGCGTCAGCACGTCGGGTTCGTCGCGCTCGGAACCACGCATGGGAGCTGGGCAGAAACAAAAGAACAATCGCCACGAGGTGAAGCGCACTGTCCAGCCAAGGCCAGGCTCGAAAGAAGAATGATCCCGTGCCGTCCTGTTCACTGATGCCCAACAGTGCGTACGCACCCAGTAGAACAACGAGGTACCTGACCCAACCGACGCCGCGAAGGATTCCATAGACGACAGCGAGGGGAAAGACTGTGAGCACTGCCGTAGGAATCAGAACGACCAAGAAGGTGGCCGGCAAATTCCCGCCGGCCATTCCGTATCCGGCATGCAGGAAATCAAGGAAGTCCGAAATTCCCACGCCAATGGAAGCGACAAGAAGAAGTGCTGCGAGCAAGACTGGCGCGGGTGCTCGGGCATCAGGCGCGTTCGACATGTTTCAAGCCCCAGCGGCGTGGCACACGGCTTCGATGTTGTGCCCGTCCGGATCGATGATGAATGCCGCGTAGTAGTTCGCGTGGTACTTCGGGCGGAGGCCGGGCGCGCCATTGTCTTTGCCACCCGCCTCCAACGCCGCGCGATGGAACGCGTCGACCTGCTGCCGGGTTTCGGCCACGAACGCGATGTGGAGGTGCGCCGGCTTCTCTTCCGTCTGGAACAGGCACAGCGACACCTTGCCCTCGGGTGGGCAGAGCTCGATACCGTAGGTCGGCACGCCCTCCGAGACGGCAACGACGCCGAGCGGCGCGAGCGCCTTGAGGTAGAACGACTTGCTCGCCGCGTAGTCGCTGACACCGAATTTGACGTGGTCGAACATGAACTCTCCTTGTGTGGGCCTGCGCAATGCGTGCATGCCAAGTTCAGGCGGCATTCTCGTCGCCCGCGGTCAGCTCCGGCAAGAGGTCGGGGCATCGCTCTTCGTTCGTGCTGCCGTCGGTCGCGCGGAGGCTGGCATCATGCGGATCTCATGACGCTGCTGCCACAAGTTCCAGGGTTCACGGTCCGTCCCGCGTTGCTCGAAGACGCTGCTTCGTGGGCACGCTATGCATGCCTGCCCGAAGTGAAGGAGCACACGAGTTCTACCGCGATGACCGTGGATGACGTCAAGGCCGAGATTCAGCGCACGCTTGCCGGCGAACCCAACACACCCATTCGATTCGTTCTTGTTTCACCGGCGAGCGAGCTTGTCGTCGCCACGGTCGGCTTTCACACCATATCCGCGGTGTCGGGTACCGCAGAGATCGCCTACGACGTGGCGCCCTCCCATTGGGGCTTGGGCATCGCGACCGCCGCATGTCGAGCGGCCGCACGCTGGGGCTTCGAAGCAAAGGCCTGGCACCGGATTCAGGCGACCACGGTCCTGCCGAACGTGCGCTCTCAGCGCGTGCTGGAACGCTGTGGCTTCAAGCGCGAGGGGCTCGTCCGAAACTTCAGGCTCGTGCGAGGCCAGCCAACCGACTACTGGATGTATTCGGTCATTCCCGGTGAGGTGCAGCGTGGGCCCCACGACTAGACAGTAACGCTGCAGAATGCTCAGGGCGGTATCAAGCATCAAATATCAATCCTATGAATTCAGATCGAGACGATCTCGCCGCGCAGTTCCACCTCCTGTCCGATGAGGAACTTGTGTCGCGTGGAACCTCCGGAGGCCTCACGGCACTCGCGCAATCCGTTGCCATTGCAGAGGCCCAGGCGCGCGGCCTCTCATTGCCTGCGCTGCAGCCAATGGATGAAGCAATTCCAGCCGAAGGGGCGTATCACGGCGACATGCAGATCGTCGCGCGCTACCTCACGCCGACGGAAGCACACATGCTCTGTTCTTGCCTTCAGGCGGCCGGAGTTCCTGCCGAGACGGGAGATACCAATCTGGTCCAAGCACACTCGCTGCTGGCTGGCGCCGTTGGCGGAGCCTGTTTGCGCGTCCCGGTGCAGTTCGCCCCGGAAGCCATGGAGGTCATCGCTGCATACAAGCGCGGCGAGTTTGCCCTCGGTGAAGACTTTGACTTTGGTGCGTAGGGATGAGCAATCCTTGCTAGCTGCGGATGTTTTCCATCCGAACCTGTACCCGCAGTTGGAGGTCAGTGATCTTCGCGATCAGCTCTTGTCGCTCAACGCCTGATGCGTGCTGGAGCTGGGCTCTCAGGGCTTCAAGCTCGCGAAGCATTTCCACCTCTGGGGGAACGTAGCCGGCGTCCTTCAGAAACTTGAATGCCGTCCGCAATTCCTCGGGGGTCTCGCTGAAGCCGTCGCCGAAATCAAGCGGCTTGCCCCAGCTCTTGGCTGACTGCAACTCTCCGTTGGCTGCGTCCTTCTTCAGGCTGTCCGCGATGTGCTGGTCCAGCGTTCTGTGATCGGTCACGTTCCCTCCCAGGTTCGAAGTCGTCAATCAAGGCGCGGGAAAGTCTATCAGCGCATTTGCAGCACGGCGCTGCGCGCCGTCTGTGGTAGCGGCGGACCCCACGATCCGCGATCCGAAATCGGGTGCCCCCGCGAGAGGGATGGCATCGCACCGTTCATTTTGTGAGCATGGCAGCAGCCGATGCCGTGATGGTCGGCGAGAAGAAGGCTTGCGCGGGTGCGCATGCCAATGAACATCAGGAGGTTCCATGTCTTTCAAAAATGTCGCTCGTGCTCTTGTCGCCACGGCTGCCTTGGCTGCAGCGGGTGCTGCAACCGCCGCGACCTTCACGTTCCAGTTCACCGGCACCGTCACGTATGGTGCGGGCGTGTCCGTACCGGTCGGCACGCCCATCACCGGGTCTTATTCGTACGACGCGAAGACCGAGCCGGCGATCCATTTCAAGGGGTCCTCGTCCTACCAGATCCCTGCGCCTCACATCATCTCTGCGACTGTGGCCGGCCACACGATCACGACGGAAAGGCTGACGGTGACCGTCGTGAACAACTTCAAGGGCAACATCGAAGACTCGCTGACTGTCATGGGCGAGTCCATGGTCCTGGACGGCACGACCTTCCCCGAGGGCGTCTTTGGATTCGTCTTGTCGAGCGCGCCGCTGCACCGCGACGTACTGAAAGGCACGAAGCTTCCGCGCAAGGTTGACGTGCCCGCGTTCGACGCCTACGAGTCCCTGTCGTACGGGGTCTTGCAGATCAACGGCGGCCAGGAGGGGACGCTGCTGCAGTTCAAAGTCGATTCGATCACTGCCGTCAAAGAAGTGCCCTGAGCGTCGCCGACGACGACGCAAATCAGTGAAGGTCGTTCACCACCATCCACACGCCCCAGGCGGTGGAAAGCAGCCCGCCCACGGTCAACACGATGCTGCGCTGGAGCAAGCGCCGGGACAGCCTTGGAACCACGACGACCCATTCGGAATCACCTGGGTGAACCAGGGCGGGTCTTTGCATCCCGCGCGGAAAGTTCGCCGCCAGGATGCTCTCGAGTTCATCTTCCGTCGCGCCGATCCGGTGGTCGCCTCGAAGCAAGCCGAAGCCTCGCACCTCTCTGCGTTCGTCCTCACGCCAGAGGATCAGTTCGGGTGCGACATCGGTGCGAATCGTCCCAGCGACGATTTCGCCGCGCTTGCGCAGTGTCGCCCCTCGAACCACGACTTCAATCTTTCGCCATCTGCGAGCACGCCATGGGAGCAGCCACCATGTGGCGCCACGCCAGAACATGACGAGGCCGATGGACAAGAGCGCGGCCCAGACATTGCGGCCCAACATCGACGTGACCGCCAGCAAGAGGAACAGGATCATGAACGTTCCAATCGCGCGGCCCCAGGCACCAATCAACGCCATACACCCTCCTCCATATCGCTCCGACTGTCATTTATCTGAAAGACCGATCAACATCACCTTGCCGCGGGCTTCCATTCTTCGAATCCTATTGGAAGGACTCCGGGTCATCGGGAACAACAAGATGCTCCGCGTAGCGCTGCGTCAGCAACTCGACTCGTTCCCGACGGAGTGGCACGTGCTGAAGGGCCAGCCGCTCTCGCAGCAACGCCATCAACGCAGTCTTGCGTGAACCAGCGTCGCGATCAGGTTGCGCGAAGTACGCCTCTGCTTCGGTCGCTTGATAGGCGATCTGCTCGAGCGCGAACCAGCCCACGTGATACCCCACACCGAGGAACTCGTCGAAGCTCTCGGCCACGACGAAGTTCCGCGCGACCGCGGGCATCGTCATGACGATGGGAACAATGCCTTCGGGTAGCCCCGGCATCGCGAGATAGCTGTAGTGAACCCCGTCACCGCCGGTTCTCGCGAACGTCAAGACATTCTTGGGCCTGCACCAGTAGTAGTAGCCGGACTGAGGCGATGTTTCGAGCAAGAGCCCGCATGGATCGAATACGCCTTCAGCGCTCAGCCCGTACTGCGCGGCCGCGATCTCGGCCACTGCGTACAGATCACGCAAGCGATGGGGAGGCGCATCGGATTCGCCATCGCTCGCGAAGGCATCGTTGACAAGCATGATTGAGTAGGCCGTTGCAGTTGATGCAGCAGCGGTCATTGTGCCAACGGCGTGTGACTACCCCGGCGCGAATCGGCGACCGCCTGCGCGAAGGGTGCGGCGGCCGACCAGCACCAGCCCGCCAAGCCAGAGCGCCGCCATGGCGGGCTCCGGTATCGGCGAGATCAGGTAGGCGTGCCCGTACTGCGTGTTGGCGATGAACTGGCCGGCATTGTTGATGCCGGTGGCCGAGATGAACCGGTCCCCGCCGGCGAGGGTCACGATGTCGTCCAGGCTCACCGGGTCTTGCCCGTTGGGGCCGGTGACGAAGCCCCAGTCGAAGTGCGTCGTGAGCGTGGCGTTGTTGAAGTGCCCGACGATCTGACCGGAATCATTGATGTCGAATGCGTAGCTTCGCGACGCCGGGCCATATTGGCAAAAGGCGCCCGCGCAGCCGTAGCTGTAGCCGGTTGTGTGGTGGAAATCGAGCGGGATCAGGACGCCGTTGACGTCGCCGATGAAGACGTTGTTGCTGACACCGTCGGGTGAATATTCTCCGGCCGTCTGCCCGCTGATGTTGATGGCATCCATGCGACTGACGGAGAACGCCAGGGGCATTGGTTGCCCGTTGTAGACGCCAATGGCGAAATGCTTGCTTGGCGAGCCCCCGCTGTTGCCGATGCGGCCGACGATCTGCTCCGTGTCTCCGATGGCCGTGCCGAGCAACGGTTCGCCACCGAGCGTGCCGAGCGAACGCATGTTCTGGCCATGTTCGCCGGTGATGAAGCCCTCTTGCCCGTAGGCGTAGAAGTAGGCGGGGTCTGAGTACGACATCGTCATGCCGATCACCTGCCCGAACCGGTTGATGCCGGTGGCAACGCTGTGGGTGCCCGCGCCCAGCGTGCCCAGGTTGGTGAGCGTGTTGCCCGGGCCGCTCATGAAGGCGCGTGCATCGCCACTGGCGGTTTGCGACTGGCCCACCACGGTGCCCGAGTCGTTGATGGCCCACGCCTTGCTCCACGCGCCGCCGAGCGTGCCCAGCCCGGTGATGCCCGCGCCGTTGGCGCCGGTGACGAAGGCCTGGTAGTTGATCTCGTCGCCTTCGTTGTCGAATTGGTACGAGTAGCCCGTCACTTGGCCGCTGCTGTTGACGCCGGTGGCGTAGGTTGCAGTGCCGGCGGACAACTGGCCGATGTCGAACACCGAATAGCCGGCGGCATGGGCGGGCGCGCAGACGACGGCGGCGGAACCGACAACGAGTGAAGCGATGAGGCGCAATGCTGTTTTCATGGACGGATCCCCCTGTGGATGAACGTGAATCCAGCATAGGAATTCGTTGGGATGCCGTACCCCCTGGTTCTAGGGGGCACGTGCGAGCGCGCAGCGAGACCGGGCTGCCCCGGAGCTCTGGCACCTTGTTGATCGGCGCTCGTGGCGGAGCGTAGTGGGTGGTGGTGCGCCGATCTCGATGCCTCTGCGTTCGATGTTTTATCGTGACGGCGGATCCAACATCAGACTGGGCCGCCTGCAGTACGTCGCGAAGAACCCCGTCAAATTCTTGGCGATGAGCACGGGCGGCCCGAGATCGAACGCTTCGATCCATACGTCGGACACTTCGTGATCGACCTGCCTCAAGGTGAGTTTCGCGGCCTCACTTCTGCTTCCCGAATGCGGCTCGCTCCTTCAAGACGGTCACATGGTCGGCATGCGAGACCACCATGCCGGCGCAGCGCCGGTTCAATGCGGCGACCTTGGCGTTCAGGCTGCGAGTTTCCTGGTTGAGGCGTTCGGCTTCCTGGTTCGACGCATCGACACGCGCATTCAGGGCGTCGATCTTGTCGTTGAACGCATCCACTGCCGCATCATCGGCTTGGCCCGGCTTCGGTTGTGTCGCCACATGGGCTTGCAATTCATCCTGCACGCGCTTCAGGTTCGCACCGTGAGCCTTGGTCTGCTCACTGAACACCGCCTTTTGTGCCTTGAGCGCGTCTTCTTCCTTGAAGCACGCGCGGTACTCCTCCCTGGAGGAATACTTCGCGAGAGGCGCGGTCTGGCCATGCGCCTGCGCCGCGATGACCAGCAGGGCCACGGCCATCAGAAATGGTTTCATATCCACATCCTCCCGCTCCGTTCATTGTTCTTGATGGCTCGCCGCTGCGAGCTTGTCATCGGGTCATGCCACTCGGTTTGCGATCTTATGGCTCACCACCGCCCTGAACGCATCCAGATCGGCGGTCGACGTGAAGAAGCGCTTCGGGATGATCTGGTACATGTTGTCGGACATGTAGAGCAGCAGCGTCGAATCGCTCTCTTTCCATTTGAGGTAGTCGCTCCAGGGCTTCAGGCCCGCCACGCCCTCCGCCGAAAAGAGCAGCCCGGCATCGCTGGCGGTGAATGAGCACGGGCGCTGCAGATCTTTGCGCTGCTGGTAGGTGCGGCGCGACTTGATCGGGAGGAGGACTCCCAAAGCAAACGCAAAGTAGAGCGCGCCACCGGGAATCATCCATCGCATCCAGCCGTCGGTCTGGGCGTGGGGCCCGTAGAACTCCGCCCACCCCGCCCACACAACAAGGAGGATGACGATAACGCCGGCGACGCGCCAGCTGCGACGCGGCCGCAGGGACAGCCACGTGGCAGACAAGATGTCGCTCGCGGTGTAGGTGCCGGTGACGTTCAAGGTTTGTTCAGTCATTTGAAGGATTGGAGGGTACGAACTGAGTTGCACCAGCGCGAGGCAGGCGTCGGAACGGGCTTACCGAATGCATGTCGTCACCTGTCGCTCACAGGCGGCGCGTTCGCATCGGTCCGAGACGCCGCCAACCAAAGAAAGCAGGTGCCGATGATCGATGCGAGAAGCCCGTACAGCGCAAGGAAGCTGAACCCGTCGTGCGGAATGCCGTGAACTTCGGCGAAGGCGGCGCCGCCACCCGCGGCGAGCAACATCAGCCCGCCCAACACAAACGCCGTGCGCGCGACCTTCGGGTATCTCTGCGGGATCAACATCGGCACCCATGCGGGACTGATGATCACCAGGCAACCTGCGATAGACACGGCGGAGCTGATAAGGCCCCAGACGATGCTTTCTGACCAGGGGAACGCCACAGGCGAGTAGACGAACTCGGTATGAAAGATCGCGAAGGCCACGGCACCCGCGACGAATGCGAGCCTCGTGCGAGCGCGCAGCGAGACCGGGCTGCCCCAGAGCGCTGGCTCCTTGTTGAGCGGCGCTCGTGGCGGAGCGTAGTGGTTGCGGGTTTCCATTCCTCGATTCCTATTGGAAGGACTCGGGATCATCTGGAACTACAAGATGCTCCGCGTAGCGCTGCGTCAGCAACTCGACTCGTTCCCGACGGAGCTGCACGTGCTGAAGGGCCAGCCGCTCTCGCAGCAACGCCATCAACGCAGTCTTGCGTGGACCTGCGTCCCGATCAGGTTGCGCGAAGTACGCTTCTGCTTCGGTCGCTTGATAGGCGATCTGCTCGACCGCGAACCAGCCCACGTGATACCCCACGCCGAGGAACTCGTCGAAGCTCTCGGCCACGACGAAGTTCTGCGCGACCGCGGGCATCGTCATGACGATGGGAACAATGCCTTCGGGTAGCCCCGGCATCGCGAGATAGCTGTAGTGAACCCCGTCACCGCCGGTTCTTGCGAACGTCAAGGCATTCTTGGGCGTGCACCGGTAGTAGCCGGACTGAGGCGGAGTTTCGAGCAAGAGCCCGCATGGATCGAATACGCCTTCAGCGCTCAGCCCGTACTGTGCGGCCGCGATCTCGGCCACCGCGTACAGATCACGCAAACGATGGAGAGGCGCCGTGGATTCGCCATCGCTCGCGAAGGCACCGTTGACAAGCATGATTGAGTGGGCCGAGGGAGTTGATGCAGCAGCGGTCATTGTGCCAACTGTTCAACGTGGCGATGACAACGACGACAGCCGCTGCTTGAACAGCTCCGGGAACCGCGCGCGCCATCGGGCGTTGGCGGGCGATGGATGCGGCATCGGGTGCAGGCAGACGCTGCGCGCCAGGCCGGGCAACGGCACTTCGATGCTCCGCTCGTACTTGGTGTCGCCCTGGTTCCAGAAGGCGTGGAGCTTCTGCTGGGTTTCGTCCGGTTGACCGATGCCGAACCAGAAGAACGCCTCGTTGCCGAACGTCACGACATCGCGGCCGCCCCACTGGTCATGCATCAGCTGCAGGAGCACGGGCTGGCACGCGCCCCGAACCTGCTGGCTCCAGGGCTTGTTGCCCCTGGGCTTGAACGGCACCGTGCTCATCCAGAAAAAACGCTCACCGACTTCGAGCCTGCTTTGCTTGCTTGGCAGGACGGACGGCGTGTAGAACTCCAGCAAGCCATTGCGCAGGCGCTGCCCGGACTCGCCGATGAAGGGGATGCCGCACTTCGCCTCCTTTTCGCCGGGATCCCTGCCGACGAAACAGATGGCGGCGTCTCGCGGGCCGCGGGGGAGCACCGGCCGAAGTTCCGGTCCGTGCGCGTCGGTATCCAGCTGGGCGTGTCGCCGCACGATGTTTTGCAACTCGCTGATGATCGCTTCAGTCATTCGGGGATTCTGCGTGCTGGTGCGACTGCAGCGCCCAGCTCTCCAATCAGGCACTGGTCGTTTCGACTACCAGCCCAGCTGGCAAACTGACCGCTGGCGAAACATGGAAGGACACCCCAATGGTCTTCGTTGCGATCACGCCCTCTGGTTTGGCGGAAGCTCTTGACCGGGCTGCGGCCGATGACGCGATCTGGTGCGGCAGCGATGCGATTTCCGAGGTTGAGTATGTGAAGCTGCGGCGCCCGAACATGAGTCGGTTCAGCTACAGCCTTGCAGATCTGACGCTGGATGATGGCGCCATCGCGACCGTTGAAGAGCACCACCCGGGTCAGATGATCTGGGTTGAGGCTCCTCGGCGCGAATGACCAAGCATTCCCAACCTCCGCATCGTCCGGAATCCAGGCATGCCTGACTACGAAATCACCTCCGATGCTGCCCGCTTGGACGTCGATGCGATCCACGCCTTCTTGTCGACGGCCTATTGGTCGCCTGGCATCCCGCGCCACATTGTCCAGCGCGCCATCGACAACTCACTGTGCTTCGGCGTCCTGCTCGAAGGTCGGCAAGTCGGCTTCGCGAGGCTCGTGACGGACAAGGCGACCTTCGCGTACCTGGCGGATGTCTATGTGCTGGAAAAACATCGCGGAAAAGGCCTCTCTCTCCGTCTGATGGAAGCGGTCAAGGCCCATCCTGAATTGCAGGGCCTGCGCCGCATGATGCTGGTGACGCGGGACGCCCACGGCCTGTACGCAAAGTTCGGCTTCACGCCGCTCGCGGCACCCGACCGGATGACGGAGGTTCATGTGCCCGACGCCTACAGCGCGGCTGCCGCGCGCGGAACTGGCGGCTAGCCAAGATCGTTCATCCATTCGGGATATGCGTCGTACTCCGCGTAGTAGATGCACGCAGCCACTCGCTGCTCGGGTGAAAGCCGCAGCCGATCCATGAGAACCTCCTCTCGAGCGACATTGACCTCGAGGAAGTACTCATAGCGGTCGGCCAGCACGTCTTGCGGCACGCGGTAGTCGTCGGTCAATGCAATCAACTTCGCTTCAGCATCAGGCGTCCACGGGCGGCGTGCCACGATGCAAAGCGAGTCGTCGGCCGCCTCCAGGTTGGCGATGATTTCAGCAAGCCTCATCGCGGGCCTCCCAAGTTCGGAGGCTGCATTCTGCAACTGAGGCGCGCGGCCATCATTCTTGCTGCCCACCGACTGTCTTGCCACCGTTCACAAGGTAGCCGCTGACGGTTGCCCTCAACTGTGTCGAGTACGTGTAGAGAGCATCGACATCGTCCAAGGCGAACTGCTCCTCTTCTCGCTTGTCATTGAAGATGCCGATGCGAAGCTTCTCGGTGTTGTTGAAGCGAAGACGGCAGATGGGCTTGCGGTTGTTGTCGTCCAGCAGGATGGCGCAGTAGCTCTGTGCATCGCGCATCACCACGCGCTTCGTCGAGATGAGATCACGCACGATGGCTCGAACCGTGTGGAAGCCTTCCAGCTCTTCTGCGCTGGTGGCAACGGTTGGCTCGGCATTGGTTCCGTTGTCACTCGCTGCAGGCGCTGCGCCGCCCGATGCAGGCCCGGCCACCGGTGCCACGATGGGAATCGTCTCCACCAAGCTGGGTGACTCAGGCGTCATGGCGCCTTTCAAGCGCTCATTGATCTTCTCGCCGATCAACTGATCGAACGCCCGTTTCGCGATAACGGTGAACTGCTCCCTCACTGCCGGCGTGAACCGCCTGTTGCCGAGCAGATCGACGGAGAGGATGCGCACAAAGTCCTCGGATGGCGAATGGATCCATTGGCTCAACCTCGTCTGGATCGCTCTGGTGTACTTCAGCTCGTTGGCTGTCGTGAGGATCGTCTCCAGGTCGAACGCTGACTTCGCAAACTTCTTGAGCTCCTCGACATCGCGCTCCTTGAAATCGAGGATGTTGAACTCGAAGAACGGCTTCTCGTCCATCTTGTTCGGCTGCTCGAGATCCGTGAAGAAGCGGTAGACCAAGCCATTGGTGAGCACGCCGAAGCGGGCATCTGTGACATGGAAGTAGCGGAAGAGCTGCCCCGCATGGTTGATGCTGAGGTCGCCCCCTGACTTCTTGCACTCGAACAGCATGATCGGCTTGCCGTCTCGAAGGATGGCGTAGTCGACCTTCTCGCCTTTCTTGGTGCCGACATCGGCGATCAACTCGGGCGTGACCTCCAACGGGTCGAACACGTTGTAGCCGAGGATCTGGATGAAGGGCATGACCATCGCATTCTTGGTCGCCTCCTCGGTCTGAATCAGATCCTTTGTGTTCGCGATGCGGTTGGCAAGCACGCGGAGGTGGTCGATGAAGTCCATGTGGCCTTTCGTTGTCCGAAGTCGATCACGATGCTGCTGCCGTTTTTGTTGTCAGGTCAACCGCCAGATTGATGATGCCGACGACGGAACCTCCATTGAAGATGACTTCGACGCTGCCACATTGCAGAAGAACGTGAGAATTGCGCGCCTCCACAGCTCTCATTCTGGATAACCCCGGGGCGTCATTCTTGCAATGTCGCCTATGTTCAAGGCACACATGCAGGCTGTTAAAAAGGGTCGCAATCGGGCGTTAGCGGATGGGTCACATGTGTCGTCACCCGATGTCCGGGACACTTATGGGAGATGCGACTGTGAAGATCGATATCCACACGCACACCAGGAAATGCAAGTCTGGTGACGCTCAGACGAGAGAGATTTCGCCAGAGGGCTTCTGCGACGCGATCCTGTCGACCGAAGTTCGGATCGTTGCGATCACGAACCACAACGTGTTCGACCTCTCTCAGTTCCAGGCAATTCAGGCGCGCATCGAAACGGATGCCCAGGTATGGCCGGGCGTGGAGCTTGACGTTTACGACGCTCAAGGCAAAGGCCACCTGCTAGTCATTACCTCGCCCAATCTCGCGACACAGTTCTCCGCCGCAGTGACCGCTCTAACAAACGGCTACACGCCGGACTCGTTCAAGGTGACGATGCCTGATGTTCTCGCGACGTTTGATGCAATGGAACCGCTCTACGTCGCCCACTACAAGCAGAAGCGCCCGAGCGTCTCGGACGAAATGCTTGCAGTCCTCGAAGCGGGAACGCGGAACAAGTGGAGCATCCTCAAAGAAGTTAGCAACGCAATTTCCGCTGGCATTCACATTTCGCATGGGCGGTCTTCGATCTACGGCTCGGACATCCACGATTGGGGGAAGTATGTCGAGGGTGCCGCTCAGTTGCCTGACCTACGCCTTCCCATCGATAGCTTCGAGCACTTCTGCCTGCTCTTGAAGAAGGACCCCACGACCATCAACACGGTAATGGATCGCAAGACGCCTGAGGAGCTCACTGTGGTTCCCTTCGAAGACGGTAAGAAGCTCACGATCAGGGTGTTCAACGACATCAACATCATCTTCGGACCGAAAGGGACCGGGAAGTCTTGCATCCTCAATGCTATTGCCAAGCACTACACCAAAAATGGGATCGATGCCAAGGTGTATGAGTCCGCGAGCGGACGTCTCAACGACATCTTTGATGTCAAGGGGAAGGGCCTAAGCCTTAACCTCAATCCCTTGGGGATCAACTACTGCCAAGACGAGATTCAGGTGGTGCGCATCGCTGTCGAAGTGGACGTCACGAGCGTGACCAAGTTCAAGGCGTTCTTCGAGTCCACTGTTTCGAACAAGAATGCGAAGCTGATCCTAATCAAAGACATCGACACTCAGGAGGAAGGTGGCGCAGAGCGAAACTTCTCCAAGTACCACGACACTGCTTCAAGGATCGAGGCATTCTCTACCTTGCTGGGAAATGATCCGCTCGTCAGGAAGGAGCTTACGGACAACGAGTTCAACGAGCTGCAGCGCGTCCTCGGGCTGCTTCTCGCCCGCCTCAATGGTAAGGAATGGTCCGGGTTTGTAGATTGGAAAGAGGTCTCGTTGCTCAATTCGGCGATCAAGACCTTTCGGAATGAAGTAGAACGCAAGACAGGCTTGCGCGCGAAGCCAACCACGACAGGTTTTCGTGACTACGCGATGAACCGCATCAAGATCTCTGCCAGTGTCAGAGCGATCGGTCAGAGCCTAAAGTCCGCAATTGCGAATGACGAAGAGATTGTTGGCGACCTCGGCTCAGACAAGGGTGAATTGAAGTTCGTGACTCGGTACCTATTTCAGCATGGCACCGTCACCGACGGAGAGATGTCCAGCCTGACCAGTGTCAAGAAAGGTGTTCAGAAGAAGTTCGTCAATGCTCTCCGTGACGTTGGAAGGCACGTGTTCCAGGACGACCTGTTCCACTACATCTCCGAGTTCAATGGCATCGAGGACGTCGATGAGGTGAAGACGGTCAACGAATTGCTTTTGTTCAAGAGGTACTTCACTCTCGACGGCCTGCCCTATACGCCCTCGAGTGGCGAGGCGTCAATGGTAATGCTGCAAAAGGAGCTCGGCTCTGACAAGGATGTCTACATTCTCGATGAGCCCGAGAAGAGCCTCGGGAACGAATACATCAACGACGTTATCGTCCCGCTCATCAAGGAGCGAGCGAAGTCGGGCCGGAAAGTATTCATCTCAACGCACGATGCCAACATCGCGGTGCGAACACTGCCGTACTGCTCAATCTACCGCACTCATGGGGCGGCGGGGTACAACACATTCATCGGCAACCCGTTCACTAACAACCTCGTGAACGTAGCGAACCCTGAGGAGTTGCTTGACTGGAAGATGGTCAGCATGCGCACCCTCGAGGGCGGCAAGGCCGCATTTGGAGAGAGAGGGAAAATCTATGGTCACGCTTGATGCAACAGTAGAGTGCGTTGAGGAAAAGTACTTTCTCAAGATCAACGTAGAAGAAGGCCCTATCACGATTCCGCTGTCCGACGACAACCCAAATGCGGTGAAAAGCGCTTTCAACAAGCTCATACAGCGGATCAGCATCGGGGAGTTCACCATCAAGCTGGATATAGTCGGTGAAGACTTGTTCTCTATGGTCGCAAATGAGTACCTCGCCCAATTGAATCGTGAGATTCAAGAGGTGCGTAGTCAGATGAAGGAATATGACCTAGTCAAGGTAGAGCAAGCTTAGTAGCTTCGCTTCGATCCGCCGGGGCTTCACGCACCCATCACCATGCGCCGCATAGCCTCGATTCGAGTACATCGCTTGGAGCACAAGCGGCCCTCGGGCGCGTACTGGTCGCCGGCGGTCGAATGACAATATTGAGAGTGCAGGTGACACTCGATGCGACCTCACGACAACAACCGGTGCCATCGACAGCCGTCATCCGGCGATCCGCTTTGAGCGACTCAGATCAGCTGAAGCAGTCATCCTTTGTATGCTCGACCAATGCAGTATTTGACTTTCGACCTCAGCGACAACTCCGAAGGCATCTCCACATTGGAAGCCCTCGCCTCCACCACCGCCGAGCACCACCCCGCCGCATTGGCCGAAGCCCAGCACCTCCTTGACTGGGCCTGGCGCCGCTTCCCACACACGCACGGCCCCGCCGATGAAGGCATGGACTGGGATCACGACCTGCAGGTGAACGTCGAAGACGGCGGGTGGCATGCGATCACGCTGACCCTCACCGGATCGCAACGCTTCATCGACGAATTCATCGAGACGTTTGGCGACCCGCGGGACTGACTGAAAACCGCCCGCATCGCCAGTGCTACAGTCCCCCGGCTTGCCACATCGCAGGCCGGGTTTGACAGCCTGAACACACAGGCGCGCAGCCGCTACAGCGGCTTTTCTTTTGCGCGTCGCACACCTATGCCTCTCCAGATTTGGGCGGCCCGGGTGGGGGAGCCTTCGGGCTCGCCGGTCCCTTGGTTCCGGTCTGTCAACCCTGCTTTGGGCCGCCACCCGTGTTTGACAGCGCGCTTGGCGGCTTTAACCGCAACCAAGGAGCCCTTCACATGGCTGGTACCCCCGTTGGCGCCCCGCACGCGCCGACCTTTCCCGCTTCTTCATCGCAGTCCGACCAAGCGGGTTCTCCCTCCGCCGCGAGGAGGCCGTCAAGATGACCGCCACCGATCCGATCGCCTCCCCCGCATCCAGCGAGCCCCACGGCCCGCGCTTCAAGCCCCGGCTCCACGCCTGCCGCAACTCCCCGGTCGACAGCGTCGAGTTCACGCTCAAGGCCGGTCTGGTGCATCGCCTGCTGGAGCACGTCATCGATGTCAGCGACGGCGTCGCCGCGTGGCTCGAGGTCGATGAACGCGAGCGCCCCAAGCCCCCGCCCGACGACGTGTCATCCACCGTCCACCATGCGCGGCCTGTGCATCGCCTCGCTCGAACTCATCGGCGACCAGGCCAAGCGCCTCACCGGCTGGGTCGGCGACCAGCAGTTCCACGTGCCCGAGTTCGGCGTGATGCAGCCGCGGCGCCGCAGGCCGCCGGCTCAGCCGGGTTGATGCCCCGGGGTGCTGCCGGCGTGCAGGCAGCACCCTCTCCTGCACAGGACAGACAATCCGGCGCGAGCAGCCGCCGCTCGCTCCGTTGAACCTGGTCACATGGAAGGAAGAGTCAAGAATGGCTGATGTGGATGCGGTGACCCTGCGGATTGCGATCGAGGCTGTCGATGCCCAGATCACGAAGTTGTCGGCGGAGCTGGAGGCACCGGGCGCCGATGCCGATGGTTCGATCGAGATCGACTTGCTCCAGCACACGAAGGCGGCGCACAAGCTGGAGGTCGCCTACAAAGCGGCGACGAAGAACTCCAGCAACATGCCGCCGTACGACAGCTTGGTGAAAATCTGAGCCTCGGTACGCCGGTCGTCATCAGCCTTGCTGATGAACCACCGCCTCGCCGGGTCTAGGATCCGTCTCACGAAGGTGCGATTCCTTCCGGCCCGGTTTCAGTGCACAGTGTCGATGGCCTGATTCTCGCCAAGGAGGTGCGCGATGTCTGAGAGCGGTAGAGATCAGGCGGCCGGCGTCTGGTGGACCCGAGCACTCGTCGACTTCGCGCCCCGCGCAAAACGGTACCTGCGCACCCGTTTCCCGGCCATCCGCCATCAGCACGACGATCTGGTCGGCGAGACGCTCGTCGACCTCACCGAATCCCTGCAGCGCCGAACCGGCGGCCTGCCCGGATCCTGGTATGTCCACGATGACCCGCCGCAGCCCGACGTCGATCGCTTCGGCAAGCTCGCCTTCACCGTGCTCCAGCGCCGGGTCGTCGACCAGTTCCGCTCTTCTGCAAACCGCTTCAGCGAAGACATCGACACGCTGTCCGAGTCCCAGAGCCCTGAGTCGCCGGACACGCCGATCGATCGCCTGGTCGACCTGAAGCGCACCGCCAGTGCGCTCTTCACCACGCTGGAAACCCTGCCGGCCGACGACCGCGCGCTGCTGCAAGACGTGGCGCTCGGCGGCAGCGAGCTGCCCATGAGCGACCGAGATCGGCAGCGCCTTCGCCGCCTGCGGGTCGAACTGGTCGACCGACTTCGCAGCCGGCTCGGCCCGGCCGCCCTGGATTGCATTCGCCGCTTCTGAAAGTGGCAGCCAAGGAGGAGACACATCATGAAGACGCCTGTCGTCCAGATCGTCCACTACTCCGATCTGCACATCGTCGGTCCGGATTTCTACAAGCAGCGGCGCGCATTCAACGCCATCGCCAAGCGGCTGCTGCCGGCCAGCCTGCAACAGGGGATCACGGGGGCGAGCATCGGCGCGCTGGGCGCCTTCGTCGATTTCCTGCGCGTCGTGGAAGCCGATTCCGATTGGCACGGCAAACCGCTCTGGCTCATCGACACCGGCGACGGCACGACCTTCGGAGATTCAAAATCGTTGGAGTCGTGGCTGCACGATTGGTCTCCGCAGTTCCTCAAGGCCGCCGGCCCCCATGCGAAGCAGCTCACCCTGTACGGCAACCACGATGCGTGGCCCGACACGTTCCCGCTGCTTGCACCGCGCGCGATGGGTCACCAGCGCAACAAGCTGCGCACCATGTGGTTCCCCAATTCATGGCCGACGGCGCCATTCACTGCCCCGATGTTGCGTGGCTCGAGTTCCGAAGTGCAGCTGTTCGCACTCAACAGCGTCGACCATGACCTGATCCCCAATACCAGGGCCTGTGGCCGCGTGCTTCCGGACCGCGCGGGAAACAACGTGCAGACAGGCCCCACGGCCGCCGACGATCTGCACAGGGCGGTGGCAGCGGCGGCCAAGGCGTCTCCCGGGCGGCATTTCCGGATCCTCGCGATGCACTACCCGGTGGCCGAAGCAGCACAGACGGGACATCGCCTGACGGAGATCCTGTCCAACCGCGACACCTTCGCGCACGAGCTGGTCACGCCGTCATACACGGCCAAGCCCCTGGTTCACCTGCTGCTGGCCGGCCACACGCACCAGGCGTATCCATCGATCGGGCTGATGCCGAACGCGCTGCCGTCGGCGTCGCAGCCACCGTTGCATCACGGGTTCGCGCAATCGGTCACCCCCTCGCTGAGCCAGGAGCTGGTGAGTGGCGTCAACGGCACGAGCGACTACTACCCCGACGAGTGCGCCCGCTGCTTCCCCTACCAATGCACGCTGCTTCGCATCTATGCCGAGGCGACGGCCACCAGCACGGAGGTGACCGTGGAGCGGACGATGGTCGGCCGCCCCTCCGGGGGAGCCTTCGGATTCCTGCCGATCAGCGAAGGCTCCAGCCGAGTGAGCGAAGAGATGGTGCTGGCGCTGTCCTAGGAACGTCCCGATCCCGTGATCACGTCGTGAAGGATCTCGAAGACGCCCCGCTTTTGCGCCGGAGGCTCCGGCTCGCCGCGCAACAGGCGCGTGAGCATGGCCTTGTCGATGGCCAGGCCCAGCGGCAGCCCGATCTGCTCGCCCTTGGCCGCGTCGTGCAGCTGGGTCAGCACCGCGCGCAGGATCGCGCCGGCATCGTCGCGCCGCAATCCGTAGGGCGTCAGCGCCTTGTCGAGTTCCTCCCACTTGCTGCCGGCGTCGCCCTCGCCGGAAAGCTCCAGGTCGGTGCGGTGCACGGCAGATCCCCCCGAGGCACTGCGGGTCATCTGGCGCAGCAACACATCCCACAGCCCGACGGCGAATTCGCGTGACAGATCCTTGGCGAGCGCGGCGTCGTCACCGACGCTGCGGGTGACGTCGTCCGCGACAAAGCCTCTCAGCGAAGCCAGCAGCGGGTCGTCCGCCCTCCGATCCGGCCGGAGCTCGGCGGGTTCGCCGGCGATGAATTCCTGCAGCCCCCGCAGCTGCTTGTGCAGCAGCTGCGTCGCCTCGCTCGACGTCACCTTGCACAGCGCCTCCTGCACACGATGCTCCGCAACCAGCGCGGTTCGCCGGTGCAGGTCGTCGTAGAGGGGCAAGTCTTTCCGGACGGCTCGAACGTCGTGAGTCAAAGGCGGCATCTGCAATCTCCCTGAACGGTTGAAGGGTTGAGTCCACGCCATGAATGTCGGCCAAGGCCTGTTCACGTGACAGCCGCTTGTAACAGAGCTTGTCCCGTGGCGGCGAGTCCGACCATTCCGCCGACGGTTTCCCGTTCCACGGTTCAGGTCAGCCGGTGGCCCGGCTCTCCCCCTGGGGATTGGGGGGGCTTGCTCGGATGTCGGATGAGGGCGGGATTCGTGACAAGTTAGGGGGTCCCCCGGGAAAGTCGAAGCCCGATATCAGCTTGGCGCTGATGCCCGGCAGGCCGCTGGCCACCTACCCTCACCGCTGCGCACCGCACAACGGAGAGCGATCATGAAAACCCATGCCCCCCGCGGGGAAGCCACCGCCACGCAACGTCAGCCGGCGGCGCAAGACGCATCGACTCGCAGCTCGCACGACACGGCCCAGGCGGTGAACGAGTCGCCGCGAATGCTGGCGCAGCGCCGCCAGATCGAGAACATCTTCGGCCCGGCGGCGCAGCGTCGGCCGGTCCGCATCAATGCCGAACCCCAGGCCGCCCCTGTCGCCGGCCACGTCGAGGCGGCCCAGCGCACGCTGTGGGTCAAGAGCGGGTCGGGCACCTACGCCTACCACTATGGAAAGGACTTCAAGAACGACCACCTCGGCGGCGAGGATCACGCCATCGCCATCTTGAAGCAGCGGTGGAAAGACCGCGGGCTCTCTTCCCCCGTCACCGTCATCACCGAACTCGATGGCAATCACGACGGCACCGATGCCAAGACGCTGCCGGGCTACCAGTTCTCGCTGAACATGGACGTGGAGGGCTGGACTGCCAACTGGGATGAGAAGTACAACCCCGTGACCACGGAGATCAGCTCCGCCACGCTCTCCGGGTACACCAAAGGCAAGCGCGGCTTGATCACGCACGTCAGCTCGTCCGGCTGAACATGATTTAAAGTTGCTACTCAATATTCAGTAGCAACTTTGAACATGCCTCGTCTTTCCGCAGCACCCCCATCGCCGCCCGGTCTCGATGTCGACGGCCGCTGGAAGCACTGGCTGGTCGACCTGCAAGTCACGCACAACCTGCGCGACATCCGCGGCAACCTGCTCGCCCTCGCGTACCTGCTGACGAAAGAGCCTGCGGGCACGCAGGCCGTGTGCGTGTTGGTGGGCAGCAAGATCACGCAAGACCGCCTTGCCGCCGAGCTGGCCATGTTCCGTGCGGTGGTGCGGCCGAGCCTGGGGTCGCGGGTGCACTTGGCGCAACTCATCGGCGACAAGGTGGTGGGTTTGCCATCACCCGGCACGGGGTTCATCGAGTGGCTGCAAGACCTGGCCGGCCAGAAGGCAGCGCCCGCCGGCGCACCGAGTTCCAGCCGCGAGGTCGTGCTGGCCTTCCTGCTGCGCTCGTGGCTGGCGCACAGCGGCCCGCTGAGCACCACCGCCATCCAGTCCGCGGTCGGCGCCAGCTACCCCACGGTGGCCAAGGTGCTGAAGCAGCTGGAAGCCGCGGCGGTTCTCGCCAGGGCATCGGATCGGCGCATCGAGATGCGCGCCCCTTCGCTGCTGCAGTGGCGCAACTGGATCGCCGCCCAGGCCGCCACCCGCAAGACGGTTCGCTTCATCGATCCGGCCGGCACCGCCCGATCGCCCGAGGCGATGGCCCAGCGGCTCTTCAAGCTCCGTCGCGATGACGTGGCGGTGGGCGGCGTGCTCGGTGCCAGGCACCACTTCGCCGACTTGAACATCACCGGCAGCCTCCGGCTCGATCTCACCGTGCACCGCGCACCGCTGGATTTCATCGGCAAGCTCGACGCCGGGCTTGTCGAGACACAGGATCCGAATGCCAAGGCCGTGATCGTCGTGCACCACTCGCCAGGCCCGAACCCGTGGTTCGTGAAAGACAAGGCCGGCGTCTGGGCCGACCCGCTCGAATGCCTGATCGACCTGCATGAACTCGGGCTGGATGAGCAGGCTGACGCGATGCTCACGCATTTGGTCGAAAAGCGGAACCAATAGTGCGCCGGGGTCACTGAGCCGTCATGGCACTGACCCCACCGCGCTCGCTCGACGCAGCGCCTGCAACATGTCAAGCAAAAACGCAACCCAAAGCGCTATAGTCTGCCCACCGCAGACGCACCATGAGCAACGCCATTTCCCGCCGCCTCGACCTCATCCGTGAGAAGGGAGCCATGCGTTCTGCAGATGTCGCCAATGTCCTGAGCGTTCGTCCTGAAACGATTTCGCGCTGGAACCAAGGCAAGTCATTTCCACACGCTCAGACCGAAAAGCACCTGATGGAACTGGCGTTCATCGTCGAGCAGCTTTCGGATTTCTACGAGCCAGCGGAAGCACGCATGTGGATCTTGTCGCGGCAAAAACTACTCGGCGGGCAGGTGCCGGCGGAGCTGATCCAGGCCAATCGCGTGGACGAGGTGCTGGCTGCGATCAATCAGCTGCGGGACGGGATCTACCTCTGATCTGACCCTCGCGATCCGGCACCCTCATGCTCCGTGATTCCGAATTGCTCGATCGCCTGGCCGGCTTTCCAACGCGGTCGTTCGATGGTGAGGTCTATCGAGCGACCAGGCAGAACCTGGATCCAATCGCGCCCTCGACAAGTGGAGGCAGATGGATGCCCGCCGGCGGTGCAGGCGTGCTCTACACGAGCTTGTCACGCGAGGGGGCCCTCGCTGAGGTCAGCTTCCACTGGATGCAGTGGACACCGCGCCCATCAAAGCCAGCCAGCCTGCATACGCTTCGGGTCGAGGCCCGCCGCACACTTCGCCTCGTGCGCGTCGATCTGCACGCGCTCGGCATCGCCGACATCGATTACCTCGGCGTCAACAACGCACGCACGCAACAGATCGGCGATGCAGTGCAGTTCCTCGAATGCGATGGACGGCTCGCCGGCGACTGAGCAAGGGTTGCCATGCATCACTGGGCCCGCTATCGGCACAAGACCTTTGACTTGCAGTCACCCATTCCGTGTGGCTTACTTCGCTGCCCTGAGTTGCCGCCCTGGGGGAACCGCATGAACCTGCTTCGCACTCGCGGGGTCCACGTCACCCTGACCGCCCTGTTGCTGGCACCGTTGCTCGCCGTGTCGGCCTGCAAGCGCAGCGAGCTCCCGGCCCCTGCCTCGGGCGGCACAGCCCCAGCCCCCACGTCCGCCGTCACGCCGCCACCCGGTGACAGCGCCGCCTCCGCCACAGGCAGCGGCCCGGCCGGCGGCACCGCCATCGGCGGCATGGAAGCCCATCCCACCGAGGCCAAGCCGGGCACCAGCGGCACCCCGGCCCCCACGGGCGGCGACGGCAGTGCCTCCGCCCCCGCAGCGGCGGCCTCCAAGTAGGTCTAAGCAAACAGGTCGGGATAGTGAGACCGCCATTGCGGCCTCGACGATTCCGCGACAAGATCCCCCACTCGCATCCGACATCGCCATTCCCACGTTTCGCGCACCACGCGATTCCCGCAGGAGGCCCTTGATGGACATGAACCGCAGGCAGTTCTTCCGCGTCAGCGGCGCCGGACTCGCCGCTTCCAGCCTCGTCGCGCTGGGCTTCTCGCCCGCCACGGCGCTCGCCGAGACGCGCAACTTCAAGCTCGCGCGCACCACCGAAACCCGCAACACCTGCCCGTACTGCTCGGTGGGCTGCGGCATCATCATGTACAGCCTGGGCGACAAGGCGAAGAACGTCGTCGCCGACATCATCCACATCGAGGGCGACCCCGACCACCCGGTCAACCGCGGCACGCTGTGCCCCAAGGGCGCCGGCCTGCTCGACTTCGTGCACAGCCCCAACCGCCTCAAGTACCCCGAGGTGCGCGAGGCCGGCAGCACCGAATGGAAGCGCGTCTCGTGGGACGACGCCATGTCGCGCATCGCCAAGCTGATGAAGGCCGACCGCGACGCCAACTTCATGGCCACCAACGCCGCCGGCCAGGTCGTCAACCGCTGGACCTCCACCGGCATGCTGTGCGCCTCGGCGTCGAGCAATGAATCGGGCTACATCACGCACAAGGTGATGCGCTCGATGGGGTTGCTGGTCTTCGACAACCAGGCGCGCGTCTGACACGGACCGACGGTGGCCAGTCTGGCCCCGACGTTCGGACGCGGCGCGATGACCAACCACTGGGTGGACATCAAGAACGCCGACCTCGTGCTGATCATGGGCGGCAATGCCGCCGAAGCCCACCCCTGCGGCTTCAAGTGGGTCATCGAGGCCAAGCACCACAACAAGGCCCGGCTGGTCGTCGTCGACCCGCGCTTCACGCGCTCGGCCGCGATGGCCGACTACTACGCCCCCATCCGCGCCGGCAGCGACATCGCCTTCCTGGCCGGCGTCATCAACTACCTGATCAGCAACGACAAGCTGCAGAAGGAGTACGTGAAGGCGTACACCAACGCCTCGTTCATCGTCGGCGAGGCCTACGGCTTCCAGGACGGCATCTTCAGCGGTTACGACGAGGCCAAGCGCAGCTACAGCAGCGCGAGCTGGGGCTACGAACTCGACGACAAGGGCTTCGCCAAGGTCGACCCGACGCTCGAGCACCCGCGCTGCGTGCTGCAGGTGATGAAGCGCCACTACGCGCGCTACACGCCCGAGCTGGTCAGCCGCATCACCGGCACGCCGAAGGACAAGTTCCTGAAGGTGTGCGAGATGATCGCCACCACCGCGGTGCCGAACCGCGCGATGACGATCATGTACGCGCTCGGCTGGACCCAGCACAGCCAGGGCTCGCAGATGATCCGCACCGCGGCCATCGTGCAGCTGCTGCTCGGCAACATCGGCATCGCCGGCGGCGGCATGAACGCGCTGCGTGGCCACAGCAACATCCAGGGGCTGACCGATCTGGGGCTGCTGTCGAACTCGCTGCCGGGCTACCTGTCGCTCGCGCGTGAATCCGAGCAAGACCTCGAGACCTACTACAAGACCCGGGCGCTGAAGCCGCTGCGTCCCAACCAGACGAGCTACTGGCAGAACTACCCGAAGTTCTTCGTCAGCCTGCAGAAGAGCTGGTGGGGCGCCGCGGCCACGGCCGAGAACTCGTGGGCCTACCACTACCTGCCGAAGATCGACAAGGTCTACGACGTGCTGCAGGCCTTCGAGCTGATGAGCCAGGGCAAGCTCAACGGCTACATCTGCCAGGGCTTCAACCCGGTCGGCTCCTTCCCCAACAAGAAAAAGATCATCGAGGGGCTGTCGAAGCTGAAGTTCCTCGTCACGATCGATCCGCTCAACACCGAGACCTCGGAGTTCTGGAAGAACTTCGGCGAGTTCAACGACGTGAAGAGCGAGACCATCCAGACCACGGTGTTCCGGCTGCCGTCGACCTGCTTCGCCGAAGAAGACGGCTCGCTGACCAACTCGGGCCGCTGGCTGCAGTGGCACTGGAAGGGCGCCGAGCCGCCGGGCGAGGCGCGCGGCGATCCGGAAATCATCGCCGACCTGTTCAACCGCATGCGCACGGCCTATGCGAAAGACGGCGGCGCCTTCCCCGATCCGATCGTCAAGCTGACCTGGCCGTACAAGATCCCGCACAGCCCGTCGGCCGAAGAGCTGGCGATGGAATACAACGGCAAGGCATTGGCCGACGTGCTGGCCCCGCCCGACCCGAAAGACCCGAAGGCGCCGCCGAAGGTGCTGGCCAAGGCCGGCGAGCAGCTCTCGGGCTTCGGCCTGCTGCGCGACGACGGCAGCACCGCGAGCGGCTGCTGGATCTACTGCGGCGCATGGACGCAGGCCGGCAACCAGATGGCGCGGCGTGACAACAGCGACCCGTGGGGCATCGGCCAGACGCTGAGCTGGGCCTGGGCATGGCCGGCGAACCGGCGCATTTTGTACAACGCTGCGTCGAGCGCACCCGACGGCAAGCCCTGGGATGCGCGGCGCAAGCTGGTGCAATGGAACGGCACCGCCTGGGGCGGCTCCGACGTGCCCGACATCCGGCCCGACGCGAACCCGGGCGACGCCGAGCGCGTGCAACCCTTCATCATGACGTCCGAAGGCGTCGCGCGGCTGTTCGCACCCACCGGCATGGCCGAAGGGCCGCTGCCGGAGCACTACGAGCCCTTCGAATCGCCGCTGGCCACCAACCCGATGCACCCGAACAACCCGAAGGCCCGCGCCAACCCGGCGGCCCGCGTGTTCAAGGGCGATCTCGAGATGATGGGCTCGCCGAAGGACTTCCCGCTGGTCGCCACCAGCTACCGGCTGACCGAGCACTTCCACTACTGGACCAAGAACGTCGAGACCTCGGCCATCATCCAGCCGCAGCAGTTCGTCGAGATCGGCGAGGAGCTGGCCAAGGCGAAGGGCATCGCCAACGGCGACACGGTGAAGGTCTCGTCGAAGCGCGGCTCGATCAAGGCGGTGGCGCTGGTGACCAAGCGCATTCCGCAACTCGACGTCGACGGGATCAAGGTCGACACGGTGGGCCTGCCGAACCACTGGGGCTTCGTCGGGCTGGCGAAGAAGGGCTACCTGGTGAACACGCTGACACCCTTCGTCGGCGATGCGAACACGCAGACACCCGAGTACAAGTCGTTCACCGTCAACATCGAGAAAGCCTGAGCCATGAGTTCACTGCAATCTCTCGACATCGCCGCGCGCTCCGCCACCACCACGCCGAGCCCGCGGGCGCGGACGACGCCTGAGGTCGCGAAGCTGATCGACGTCTCCAGCTGCATCGGCTGCAAGGCCTGCCAGGTGGCGTGCATGCAGTGGAACGACCTGCGCGACACGGTGGGCAACAACGTCGGCGTGTACGACAACCCGGCCGACCTGAGCGCCGAGTCGTGGACGGTGATGCGCTTCTCCGAGGTCGAGGTCAAGCCGCAAGCGCCATCGCTGAACCAGGAGATGAAGCTCGAGTGGCTGATCCGCAAGGACGGCTGCATGCACTGCGACGACCCGGGCTGCCTGAAGGCCTGTCCGGCGCCGGGCGCGATCGTGAAGTACACGAACGGCATCGTCGACTTCATCGAAGAGAACTGCATCGGCTGCGGCAACTGCGTCACCGGCTGCCCGTTCGACGTGCCGCGCATCAGCAAGAAAGACAACAAGGCCTACAAGTGCACGCTGTGCTCCGACCGCGTCAGCGTCGGCCTGGAGCCGGCCTGCGTGAAGGCCTGCCCGACCGGCGCGATCCACTTCGGCAGCAAGGAAGACATGCTGGAGTACGGCAGCGAGCGCGTCGCCGACCTGAAGGAGCGCGGCTATGCGCAGGCCGGCGTCTACGACCCGCCCGGCGTCGGCGGCACGCACGTGGTGTACGTGCTGCAGCACGCCGACCGGCCGCAGCTGTACCACGGGCTGCCGGCCGATCCGTCGATCAGCCCGTGGGTCTCGCTGTGGAAGGGCGCGGCCAAGCCGCTCGCGCTGGCCGCGATGATCGGCGCCGCGGTGGTCGGCTTCTTCCACTACACGAAGGTCGGGCCGGTCGAGGAACCCGCTGAAGAGGAGGAACGGCCATGAAGCGTTTCATCCAGCGCTATGCCGACGGCACCCGCATGAACCACTGGGCGGTGGCGATGCTGTTCTTCTGCGCCGCGTTGTCGGGCTTGGCGTTCTTCCACCCTGCCCTCTACTTCTTCACGCTGCTGTTCGGCGGCGGACCGTGGACGCGCATCCTGCACCCGTTCTTCGGCGTGCTGATGGTGCTCGGCTTCGTGCTGCTGTTCGCCAAGGTCTGGCGCGAGAACACCTGGAAGCCGCGCGACACCGAATGGCTGAAGGCGGCACCGCACCTGATGCAGACCGGCGACGAGCACGGCATGCCGGCGGTGGGCAAGTACAACGCCGGGCAGAAGCTGGTGTTCTGGCTGTTCGGCATCAGCCTGCTGCTGTTGTTCGTCACCGGCTTCGTGTTCTGGCAGCCGTGGTTCGCGGATTACTTCGCGATCCCGCTGCGGCGCATCGCGGTGGTGGTGCACGCGGCCTCGGCGGTGGTGCTGGTGCTCAGCGTGATCGTGCATGTGTATGCCGCGATCTGGGTCAAGGGAACGATGCGGGCGATGACGCGCGGCACCGTCACCGAGGCCTGGGCGCGGCAGAATCATCCGCTCTGGTACCAGGAAACCACGGGAAAGAAATGATGAACCCCGCGCGATGGCACTGACTTCCACGACTCGGCTGCTGTCGCCCGAAGAGATCGCGGTCCAGGCCGGCCAGCAGGTTCCCTACCTGCGGCTGCCCGAGCGCAGCACGCTGTTCGCCGAGCGTGAGATGCGGCTGCGCCAGCTGGCCGCCGGCGGGCAAGCGATGCGCGATTTCCTGGTGTTCATGGCCGAGCTGGCGCATGTGCAACACGGGTTGCTGCAGGCGTACCCCGCGGTCGCGCTGCCCGATGCGGCCGCGCTCGACGCCGCCTCGCGCGCCGGCCTGCCGCCGCTGCCGGCCGAGCACTGGCCGCGCGACCC
>NZ_JBFULV010000037.1:0-59690 GCF_054049715.1 Rhizobacter sp. P5_C2
GGATCCACCCGCGCGGCCATCGGCTCCACGCTCTTGCGCGACAGCGGCAGCATCAGCCCGGTGCAATACCCCTTGAGCCCCGCATGGCGGTCCGAATGCCCCAGACCTTGCGCCAGGTGCTCCATGTACTCGTCAAACCGTTCGCTCGCACCCATCGTTCCTCATCTGAAGAATGAAGAGGTACGTATCGTGCCACGATTTTAGTGACACAGTAAGACTAAGGGGTCAAGAAGGAAGTGCCGCGAGCACCGCGAGCCATACCGGGATGCTCAGCATCCCGAGCAAGGTCGACAGCGTGACGAGCCCCGCCACGTAGGCACCGTCGCCCCCCATCCGCGCCGCGAGCACATACGCGCTCGACGCGGTGGGCATCGCAGCGAACAGCACGACGATGTCACGCTGAGCCAGCGGCAGCGCCAGCACCGCCGTCAGCCCGATCGCCACCGCCGGCAGCACCGCATGCCGGATCGACAAGAAGGCCGCCGCCAACCCCGGCGCCGCGCGCAACCCCGCCACCCGCAGCCCCGCCCCCACCGCCATCAGCCCGACCGGCAGCGCCGCGACGCCGATGCGCTGCAGCGTGGTCGCCACCGCTTCCGGAAACTGCAGCCCCGCGAGGTTCGCGATCAGCCCCGCCACCGTGCTGACGATCAGCGGGTTGCGCACGATCTCGCGCGCGTACGAATGCCCACCATGCCGCGCCAGCGGCCACACCGCCGCCACGTTGCACAGCGGCACGCCCAGCGCGATCAGCAAGGCCATCCACGCGACGCCCTGCTGCCCGCCGAGCCGCTCGGCCAGCGCGAGCGCGATGAACGAGTTGAAGCGGAACGCCGTCTGCGCGCCCGACGCGTGCAGCCGCGCATCGACACCCGGCCCCCTTCGCAGCGCGTAAGACAGCGCGATGCCCACCAGCAGCATGCCGACGCCGCTGGCGGCGAGGCTCAGCGTCTGCGCCGGCTGCAGCGGGCTGCGCACGATCGAGTTGAACAGCAGCACCGGGAACAGCACGTAGTAGACGAGCCGCTCGGCTGCCTCCCAGACCGGACGGTCCAGCGCGGTGTAGCGGCAGATGCAGAAGCCGCAGACGATCAGCAGGAAATCGGGCAGCAGCAAGAGGGCATTCGACATGCGGCCCGAGTGTGCCAGCGCCGCCTGCGTGGTCCGTGCTTTCCCGCTTCGTAGTTTCCACACCGCCGCTGCCCGGCGACGGGGGCAGGATCGCTCACAATGCCCCTCGTTTCGTGCTTCGACTCATCCGCAACAGGAGACACCATGCAACGCAGAACACTGATCGCCGCCGCTGCCTTCGCGAGCGCGCTGCTGGCCGCCCAGGGCGCCGCCCTGGCACAACAGGCTTGGCCGACCAAGCCGGTGCGGCTGGTCGTGCCCTTCGCGCCCGGCGGCACCACCGACATCATTGCCCGCGTGGTGGCCGAGAAGATCAACGGCCCGCTCGGCCAGACGATGATCGTCGAGAACAAGGCCGGCGGCGGCGGCTCGGTCGGCGCCAACGAGATCGCGAAGGCCACGCCCGACGGCTACTCGCTCGGCGTGGCCACCGTGTCGACCACCGCGGCCAACCCGGCGATCAACACGAAGATCCCGTACAACCCGATCACCGACTTCACGCCGATCATCAACGTGGCGGCCACGCCGAACGTGATCGCAGTGCACCCGAGCTTTCCGGCCAGGGACTTCGCCGGCTTCCTGGCCGAGCTGAAGAAGAACCCCGGCAAGTACTCGTTCAGCAGCTCGGGCACCGGCGGCATCGGCCACCTGCAGATGGAGCTGTTCAAGAGCCTCTCCAACACCTTCGTCACGCACATCCCGTACCGCGGCGCCGGCCCGGCGCTGAACGACACCATCGCCGGCCAGGTGCCGATGATCTTCGACAACCTGCCTTCTGCCCTGCCCTTCATCAAGGACGGCCGGCTGATCCCGATCGTGGTCGCGGCACCCACGCGGCTGGCGGTGCTGCCGAACGTGCCCACCTTCAAGGAGGTCGGCTTCGAGGGCGTGAACCGCATGGCGTACTACGGCATCTACGGCCCGAAGGGCCTGCCGAAGGACATCGTCGACAAGGTGAACGCGGCGGTCAAGAAGACGCTGGAAGACCCGGCGGTGAAGAAGCGCATCGAGGAGACCGGCTCGCTGATGGTGGCGAACACGCCGGAGCAGTTCGCGGCGCAGATCGCGGCCGAGTACGAGGTGTACAAGAAGGTCGTCGCGCAGCAGAAACTCAAGCTGGACTGATTGAACACTGCCCTGTTGCAGGCCACGCCTGAACTGACGGAAAGCCACGGCGCGATCGATCGCTTCATCGACGCGCTGTGGATCGAGGACGGCCTCGCCGCCAACTCGCTGGCCGCCTACCGGCGCGACCTGACGCTGTACGCCCAGTGGCTCGCGAAAGAGCCGAAGAAGGCGCTGAACGCCACCACCGAGATCGACCTGCGCGCCTACGCGGTGACGCAGGTCGCCGGCAAGGCCACCAGCGCGAACCGGCGCCTCACCGTCTTCAAGCGCTATTTCCGCTGGGCGCTGCGCGAGCACCTGGTCCTCGCCGACCCGACGCTGAAGCTGCTGACCGCGCGCCAACCGCTGCGCGTGCCGAAGACGCTGAGCGAAGCCCAGGTCGAATCGCTGCTGAAGGCACCGGACGTCGACACCCCGCTCGGCCTGCGCGACCGCACGATGCTCGAGCTGATGTACGCGAGCGGGCTGCGCGTCAGCGAACTGGTCACGCTGAAGGCCGTCCACCTCGGGCTGTCGGACGGCGCGCTGCGCGTCACCGGCAAGGGCTCGAAGGAGCGCATCGTGCCGTTCGGCGACGAAGCGCACGCGTGGCTGCGGCGCTACCTCGACGAGGCGCGTGCCGACATCCTGAAGGGCCAGGCGAGCGACGCGCTCTTCGTCACCGGCCGCGGCGGGCCGATGACGCGGCAGATGTTCTGGCAGCTCGTCAAGAAGTACGCGCTGCACGCCGGCATCCATGCGCCGATGTCGCCGCACACGCTGCGCCATGCCTTCGCGACCCATTTGCTGAACCACGGCGCCGACCTGCGCGCGGTGCAGATGCTGCTGGGGCATGCGGACATCTCCACCACCACCATCTACACGCACGTGGCGCGGGAACGGTTGAAGGCCTTGCACGCCGCCCACCACCCCCGCGGCTGACGCTACTTCACGATCACCAGGTACATGCTGATGCCCGCATTGTTCAGCGGCCCCAGCGTCACCGTGCCGGCGTTGAAGCGCTTCTTGAAGATGCTGAACGCGCGGCTCGTGCCGCTCTCGGAGGTCGTCAGGTCGCTGCCGGTGTCGACCCAGCTGCTGTCGACCCACGACGGCAGCGCGCCGCGGTTGTCGAACGCCAAATAGACGTCCGCCGCCGCGCTCAGCGAGAAGGTCGCGAGCGGCGTGCCGGTGTACGACTTCGAGGCGTTCGCGGTGCGGACCCAGCGCCCGCCGGCCACTGCGGCGGGCAGGCCGGCCACGGTGAACGTGCGGTCGCCGTAGACGGTGTTGCCGACCTGCAGGTTGGACTGCACCGACCAGGCCGCCGAGTTGGCGCCGTCGGACACCAGCAAGTTGCCGATCGTCGCGACCGGCGGCGTCGTGCCGCAGCCCGTCACGCGCGCGCCGCCCCAGTCCGCGTGGTCGTACGCATCGCCGTCGCCGCCATCGGTGACCACCAGCCGCAGCGTGTTCTTGCCGGCCACGCTGGCCAGCGCCTTCTTGCGGATCTCGCCACCGCGCGTGACGCCGCTGTCGTAGGCCAGCACGCCATCGAGCCAGACCTGGAACACCACCGAGCCGCGCGCGCCGACCTCGCCGTCGACGCCCAGGTCGCTCAGGAAACTGCCGCTGCAGTTGCCGTTCAGCCCGAAGCTGATGTCCGACGGCGCATGCACCCCGAGGCCCTTCAGGTAAGGCACGCCCGCCAGCGTGATCGTGTGGCCGTCGGCCGCACCCTGCTCGCCGTTGCTGCGGTCGACCTCGTACGGCCCGTAGCCGTTGACCGGCGTGCCGATCACCGGCAGCTGGCTGATCGGCGTGCGCGGAATGATGTCACGCGTCGCGGTCGCGGTGGCACCGGACGAATCGCTCACCGTCAGCGTGATGCGCAGCCACATGTTGGCCTCGGTCGCCTCGAAGTCCGGCACGGTGAACGTGCCACCCGTCGCGCCGCTGACCGGCGTCACGAACGAGTGCGCATGCGAGTCGTGCTGGAAGTCGACCTTCCAGGTGAACGCGCTCGCCGGCAGCGTGCCGTCTTCCGGATCGCTGCCGCTGCCCGAGTACGAGACCACGTCGCCGGTCGCGAAGCCCGCGCCGTTTGCCGGCGTCAGGATGGCCGCAGTCGGCGAGCGGTTGGTCGTGACGGTCAGCGTGGCCGCGTTCGACGTGACGCTGCCCGAGGCGTTGGTGACGATCGCACGGAAGCTCGCCCCGGTGTCGTTGACCGTCGTCGTCGCGAGCGTGTAGCTGCTGGCGGTCGCGCCCGAGATGTTCGCTCCATTGCGCTGCCACTGGTAGCTGGTTGCGCCATCGGCGCCGACGCTGAAGGTGGCCGCCGTGCCGACGTACACCGTGATGCTCTGCGGCTGTGCGGTGATGGCCGGCGCCTGGCTGCCGGTGTAGCTGATCTTGCTGACCGTGCCCGCGCCCGGCGCCGGCGTGCCGGTGCCCTGGTTGCGCGCCAGGTAGTACAGCGCGCCGCTCGGCGACACGCCGATGTTGGTCGGGTTGCCGATGCCGCTGGCGAAGTTGTTGATCACCGTCGGCGAGGCCAGGCTCAAGGATTTGATGGTGCCGTTGCAGAAGTCGGCGAAGAACAGCTGGCCGACGTAGCTCGCCGGGAAGCGCGCGGTGGCCGGGTTGTAGAACTGCGTGCCGGTGATCGAGCAGCCCACCGAATGCGAGTAGGCGTAGATCGGATTCAGGTACGAGGCGTTCGTGCCGACGCCCTCGACCGCCGGCCAGCCGTAGTTGCCGCCCGCCTGGCCGCGGTTGATCTCTTCCCAGCTGCCCTGGCCGACGTCGCCGATCACGATCGCGCCGGTGGTCGGCTGGATGTCCAGCACGAACGGGTTGCGGAAGCCGAGCATGTAGTTGGCCTTGTACGCGCTCGCGTTGTTGAAGAACGGGTTGTCCGACGGGATGGTGCCGTCGGCGTTGATGCGCAGCACCTTGCCGAAGGCGCTCGCGAGGTTCTGCGAGTTCGAGGTGGCGACCGGCTGCGGGTTGTCCTCGTGGTTGCCGACCGCGACGTACAGCTTGCCGTCGGTGCCGAAGCGCATCGCGCCGCCCATGTGCCACTTGGTCGCGCTCGGGATGTCGGGCAGCTCGAAGACCACGCGCTCGCTGCCGGCCACGATGGTGTCGGCCGCCTCGGTGACGCGGATCACGCGGTTGCGCGAGACGCTGCCCACCACCGTCGAGCAGTAGAAGTAGACGTAGTGGTTGGTGGCGAAGGCCGGATCGGGCACGACGCCCAGGCAGCCGCGCTCGTTGGTCGAATCGACGTTCGCGAAGGCATGGAAGTTGGCCGCCAGCAGCGCGTCGTTCTTGATGATGCGCACGATGCCGTTCTGCTGCACGACCAGCACGCGGCCATCGGGCATCACCGCCATCGAGGTCGGGCTGGTGAGGCCGGTCGCGACCTGGGCGTCGACGAAGCCGGTCGGCACGCTGGCCGCCAGCGCCGGGCCGGCGATCAGCAGGCCGGCCGCGAGGGCACCGCCCAGGCGGCGCAGTCGGGTGAGAAGCTTCACGGGGGGCTCCCTGAGGTTCACTTGACGATGACGGAATACATGCTGACGCCGGTGTTGTTCAGCGGCCCGAGCGTCACCGTCCCCGCCGCGAAGTTCTTGCGGTACAGCACGAAGGTGCGTCCCGGCGATTCGCTGTTGACCAGCTGCAGCCCGGAGTTGGTCCAGCCGCTCATCCACGACGGCGCCGCGGTGCGGTTGTCGATGCCCACGTACACGTCGGCCGCCTGGCTGATCGTGAAGCTGGCCAGCGTCGCGCCGGTGAACGCGCGCGACAGGTTCGCGGTGCGCAGCCAGGCCGAGCCGGCCAGCGCCGCCGGCACGCTGGTCACGGTGTAGGTGCGGTCGCCGTACTGCAGGTTGCCGGCCTGCAGGTTCGACACCAGCGCCCAGCCGCCGGCGTTCGCGGTGTCCTGCACCGACAGGTTGCTCAACACCACGCCGGCCGCGCCGTCGGTGCTGTCGTCGATCTGCAGCAGGTAGCTCACCAGCTGCTGGCGCTGCGCGGCCGTCAGGCTGCTCGCGGCGCCGTGCAGGCCGGCCGGGTTGGCGGTGGTCAGCACGTCCAGCAGCGTCGCGGCCGAGCCGTCGTGCAGGTAGGGCGCGCTGTCCCACACGCCGCGCAGCGTCGGCGTGTCGATGCCAGTCAGCGTGGCACCCAGGCGCTTGCCCGACGACGGCTTGATCGTGCCCACGTCGTGCAGCACGCCGGTCGCGCTGTCGGTGAAGTCGGCGCCCGAGTGGCAGCTGCTGCACTGGCCGGCGCCCTTGAAGATCGCCTGGCCGGCCACGCCATCGGCGGTCAGCGTGCCGTCGGCATTGCGGTACGGGCTCGGGCCGACCGTTGCGAGCGAGCTGACGTAGGCCGCCAGCGCATCGAGCTCGGCGCTGACACCTGCCTTCGGGTTGCCCAGCGGTTGGTTGCGCGTGCCGGTGTTGAACTGCGCATCGGTCATGAAGCCGGTGCCGCCGAACGCGTTGCGCATGTCGTGCTCGAAGTCCTGGATCTCGTCGAAGTTCGCGCTCCAGTGCACCCGGCCCTGGCCGGTGCCGCGCCGGCCGTTCAGCACGGTGGTGTTGCGCAGGCCCTCGCCGCGGTCGGTGAAGTCCATCACGCGGCCGTCGTGCCCGCCATCCTGGTGACAGGTGGCGCACGAGATGTACTTGTCGCGGTTCATGCGCCGGTCGTCGGCGTTGTAGAAGATCTGCTTGCCCTGGAACACCTGCGCCGACAGCGGCTCCGACGAGACCGCGGCCACGTCGACGATCTTGCTCGCGACGTTGGTGGTGGCGTTCAGGATGCCGTTCACGTCGTAGACGCCGACGTTGCGCGACATGAAGTTCTGCACGTACAGCCGGCCGTTCGGCGTCAGCAGCAGGCCGCGCGGCGCCCGGCCCACGTTGACGATGCCGGTGCTGAGCTGCCGCGTGTAGGCATCGACCACCTCGATCTGGTTGGTGCCCTGCGTCGACACAAAGGCGTAGTCGCCGAGCGGGCTGAAGACCACCGCGTTCGCGAGCTCGCGGTCGTTCAGGTCGATGCGGTCGGCCAGCACCTCGGCATTGGTGTCGAGCGCGATCTGCGAGACGATGGTGCGCACCGTGCTCTCGAAGGTCAGCGCCTGGCCGTCGCGGAAGGTTCCGCGCAGCGTGTTGTCCTTCTTCGACGGGATCCACGCGCGCAGGCCGTCAGGCTGGATCGCGATCGACGTGATGAAGTTCGGCACGCCGCGGCCGCTCGCCTCGGTGTCGGGGCCGGGGTCGGTTGCCAGCGCGAAGCTGCGGGTGACGGCGGTCAGCGCGGCGTTCACCTCGATCACCTCGCCGCGCGTGGCCGGCGACAGGTAGCGGGTGACGAGCACGCGCGACGAATCGCCGCTGATCGCGATGCCGCGCGGCACCGCGCCGAGCGACAGCGTGGCCTGCACCGCGCCGGTGGTCGGGTGCAGCTTGACGACGCCTTGCGAGCCCGACAGCGACACGTAGGCCGCGGTGCCGGCCGGGTTGAAGACGATGCCGAACGGCCGCGAGCCGTTGCCGAGCGCGATCGATTGGACCAGGCCGCCGCTGGCCGGGTCGAGGATGCTGATGTCGCCCGAACCGAAGTTGGCGACCCACAGCCGGCCGTCGGGTGCGAACGCCAGCGTCTGCGGGTTGGTGCCGACGCCTACCTCCAGCGCCCGCGTGTTGTTCGCGGTGTTGATCGCGCTGACGGTGTTGCTGTCGGAGTTGACGACCCAGACGCGGCTGCGGCCGGCGTCGTACGCGATGGTGCCGGTGCTGCGCGGCGCGTTCGCGGTGGGCGCGGTGTGGATGGTCTGGTTGGCCGAGCAGGTGCTGGTCTGCGTGCCGCTGCGCACCGACAGGATCACCGGGTAGTGGCGCGGCGCGGTGTAGCTGTGCGTGGCCGACGGCGTGGTCGAGAACGCGGTGCTGCTGCCGTCGCCGAAGCTCCACGAGTACTGCAGGCTGGCCCCGCTGGTGGACGACGGCGCGAACGACTGGCTGCTGTTGACCAAGGCGGCCGTGCGCGGCGCGAGCGTGCAGGCCACCGCGGCGCTGCCGGCGGTGGTGAAGCGCGACGTGAACGCGGCGATCGCGTTGCCGTTGTCGTCCTTCATGCCGCCGGCGGGCACCACCACTTCATACGTGGTGCCGGGGAAGAGCGGCGCATCGGGCGAGAAGTTCAGCACGCCGGACTGCCCGCTGTAGCGCCCCGGCAGGGCCGAGCCGCCGAGCGGGCGCACGATGAAGCTGGTGGTGGAGACGGTGCGCAGGTCGATGTGCGCGGTGGTCGTCAGGCCGACGCGGCTTGTCACCGGCATGCTGGCCGCGTTGTTCTTCGGCGAGACCATGTTGACGGTGGGCGTCTGCGTCCACGGGGCCGCCTGGTGCGGGATCACCGCGCTGCCCGAGCCGTGGTCGTTGCCGACCAGCACCAGGTTGCCGAACACCGTGCCGAAGTCTTCATCGCGGCCCGAGATGTTGGAGGTGCCTGTGCCGGCGGTGGCGCCGGTCGCGAGATCGACCTTGGCGTACTTGACCGAGAAGCCGGAGTGCGCGTAGCCGCCCTGCACCGAGACGTAGCCGCCCTTGCCGCCCAGGTCGGCCGACACCGCGGTCTGCGTGAAGACGGCCGGGTTGCTGATGTCGAACACATGCAGCTTGTTGTCGGTGCCGGCGGTGACGATGCGTTCGCCGTTGACGATGCCGCTGTACTGGCCGGGCGTCGTCGAGCTGGAACCGACCAGGCGCGGGTTGACCGGGTCGCTGATGTCCAGCGTCGCGAGGCCGCTGCCGTCGGTGCTGGTCATCACCAGCAGGTTGCCGACCGCGAAGGTCGGGCCGACGCGGAAGCCGCCCCAGGTGCTGGTCGGGATGGTCTTCACGTAGACGGGGTTGCGCGGGTCGGCGGCGTTGACGATCAGCAGGCCGTTGCCCGAGCCGCCGACGTAGACGTAGGGCGCTTGCCAGAACGCCCACCAGGCGCCGAGCGCGTAGTCGGACTCCTGGATGCCCGGCAGCACCAGCTGGCTCAGCTGCACCGGCGCGAGCGGGTTCGTGAAGTCCCAGAACATGATGCCGTTGATGGTCTGCATCACCGCGTGCTTGCCGCCGTTGGCGAAGCCGAAGCCGTGCGGTTCGCGCAGCGCAGTCACGTCGGTCTGCGACACCTTCACCGGCGCGCGCGGGTTCGACATGTCGTAGAACGCGAAGCCGCCGCCGGAGACGCCGGAGTCCTTGCCGAACGGCACGAACAGGTAGCCCTCGACCATCTGCACCGTGCCCTCGCCGCGCGCGCTGCCGGCGACGGCGCTGTGGATGACCGAGATCGGCTGGAAGACCTCGGAGGCGCTGTAGGTGAGGTTCGGCAGGCCCGGCCCGGCGGCGCTCGCGGTGCCCGAGGCGCACAGCGCGGCGGCGACGGGGAGCGTGCGGGCGGCACGCAGGAAGCCACGAAGCATGCGCGCAGCCCAACGCGCGCGCTGAAGGTGCTTGAACATCGTTTGTCTCCATCAGTGGTCGCGCGCCGGTGGTCCGGTGCTGCGGATGTCGCGCGGAACGTTTGTTGAATGAACGTTCTACACAACAATATCAAAGAACATTTGTTCTTATATCAGTCACGAGGAGGGGTGTCAATCGGGGACGGGATGGGTGGCGGTGAATGCCTGCCGGCAGATGGCGGGATCGGCGTGATATCAGCCAAAACCGGGCTTGCAGCCGCCTACTCGACCCACCCGAGCATCGGGAAATGCATGGCCTCATAGGCCTCGATCAGCGTCACCAACGCGGCGAAATGAGCACCGGCCTCGCTGCCGGGCTTCGGCTCGTCATCGAAATAAGGTTCGACCTGCTTCAGCGCTGCCTTGTAATCAACCTCCGTGCGGATCGGCCTCAGCGTCATTGCTGCTTTGCTCACGCGGTTCTTGGCAACGAAGCTGGCGGTCATGTAGCGGTGCTTGATGTCTTGGGGCGATGTCCAGCTACACCGACGCGTCGCGAAACGCGCGAAGCACCGTATTGATGCGCGTCTGGTAGCCAGGGCCCTGGGCCTTGAACCACTCCAGAACGTCGGTATCCACTCGCAGAGAAATGGATGCCTTGGTTGGAAGCGGCTTCAGGCCACGCCGAACCATGCCACCGACGATGCGGCGGACATCGGCTTCCGGGTGTTCCGGTGAAACCTGGGCCACGGCGTCTTTGCTCTTGAGGCGCGCCCAGTCAGTCTTGGATTGCATCGAAGTAGATTTCGGCTTCGCGCCGGGTTGCTTTGCGGAACGAGATGACTCGGATTTCATGTTCGCCCTCCGTGTGAACTACTGAAACGGGGATGCCGGCGAGGAGCCCGAGCGTGACGAAACGCTGCTCGCCATAGGAGAACCGGTCGTCTTCGAAGGTATAGGTCGTTGCTTCGAACACCCGCGCGGCATCGACGAAATCAAGGCCGTGGGCCTTGAGGTTCGCCGTGCGTTTGGTTTCGGACCAAGTGAACTCCACCACAAGATTGTATATACAACTCGTAGTGACAACAAGGCGAGGGGATCGATCAACTGGTCGTGCGCGCTGCCTTTGCGGGTCGCTTCCCCGCCTCCGCCAGCTGATGCCCCGCCCCCACCACCAGCGCCTGCGACAAGCACAGCGGCGCGACCAGCGATCGGAACGGCCGGTCCGACGCGAGCCCGAGCTCGAAGCAGACCGTCGCTGACGGCTTCAGCGGCGACAGCGCGCTGTCGGTGATCGCGATCACGCGCACGCCGCGTGCGTGCACCGACGCGGCCGCGTCGACGACCTCCTGCGAGTAGCTGTGGAAGCTGGTGGCGATCAGCAGCTCGCCGCGCTCCAGGTTGCGCAGCGATTCGTTCAGCATGCCGCCCACGCCGTCGAGCAGGTGAACCCGCAGGTCGAGCTGGCTCAGCGCGTAGGCCAAGTAGCAGGCGACCGGAAAGGCCCGCCGCTGCGCCAGCACGTGCACCCGCGGCGCGGTGCACACCAGCTTGATCGCCGCGGTGAGGTCGGCGGCGCGCACGCTCTCCTCGAGCTGGCCGAGCTCGGACACCGCATCGCCGACGAACTGGCTCAGCAGCCCCGCCCCCTTGGTCGCCGGCTGCCCCTGGCGGCGCTGCCGGTCGATGCGCTCGCGGTAACTGCTCGAGCGCTCGACCAGGTGCCCGCGGAACACCTGCTGCATCTCGGAGAAGCCCTTGAATTCCAGCGCGTTCGCGAAACGTATCAGCGACGAGGGCTGCACCTTCGCCGCCTCGGCCACCGCCGCCACGGTGCCAAGCGCCAGTTCGTTCGGCTGGTCCAGCGCATAGCGTGCGATGCGCTGCAGCTGCTGCGGAAGTTCAGGGTAGGCCTGCTCGATCGCGGCCTTCAGTTGCTCGTAGTTCGTCGCCCGGGTCATCCATGAAACTTATCATGAACAAACGTTCTTTCCGGCCCGGTGCAACCACAATCATTCGACGCTCTGCCGACGGATCTACTGCGTCGCCGTCAGCCCGCCATCCAGGTACAGCACCTGCCCCGTCACGAAGCCCGCTCCCGGCCCGCAGAAGAACACCGCGGCACCGGCCACGTCCTGCGGCTCCGCCACGCGGCCGAGCGGAATGCGCCCGAGGATGTGCTCGCGCGTGACCGGGTTGTCCAGCCAGTGCGCGCCCATCTCGCCGCGCACCACCGTCGGTGCGATGCCGTTGACGGTGATGCCGTGCGCCGACAGCTCGACCGCATGCTGCTTGATCAGCATCACCAGCGCGCCCTTGGTCGCGCAGTACGCCGAGTAGCCGCGGTCGCGCATGCCCAGCTGCGCGCGCACCGACAGCAGGTGCAGCTGCCGCCCCGGCGCGCGGCCGGCCGCGACCGCGTCGACCTGGTGCCGCGCCGCCGCCTGCGCCAGGAACATCGCGGCCTTCAGGTTGACCTGCACGACCTCGTCGAACGCGTCCTCGCTGACCTCGGCCAGCCGCTCCTCGCGCTGGATGCCGATGCAGTTGACCAGCAGGTCGAGCGCGCCGAAATGCCGCGCGACCGCGTCGACCGACCCGCGCACGCTGTCGACCGAATGCGCGTCCATCGCGAGACCCAGCGCGTCGCCGCCCCCGGCGCGCAGCGACGCGGCCAGGCGCTCGGCCTTGTCCGCGCTGCGCCCTGAGACCGCGACGCGCGCGCCGGCCCCCACCAGCGCGCGCGCGATCGCCTCGCCGATCCCCCCATAGCCGCCCGGCACGTAGGCCACGCGCCCCTGCAGGCCGAACAGGTCGGCCAGCCCCCCCCACGCTGTCACTGGTTCGCTCATCGTCAGTCCATCAACAGTCCGCCGTTCTGGTCCAGCACCTCGCCGGTGATGAACCCCGACAGCGGTGATGCGAGAAAGCTCACCGCATGCGCGAACTCCTCCGGCTCGCAGAAGCGGCCGACCGGGATCTGCTGCAGCAGCGCCTGCCGCTGCGCCTCGTTCAGCTGCTCGGTCACCATCGGCGTGCGCACGTAGGCCGGCGCGATCGCGTTCGCGGTGACGCCGTGCGCCGCCAGTTCGCGGGCCAGCGAGAAGGTCAGCGCGCTCATGGCCCCCTTCGACACCGAATACGCCGTGCCGGCAGTCAGCCCGCCGGTCTTCGCGGCCAGCGAGCTGGTGTTGATGATGCGGCCCCAGCGCCGCGCCTTCATCGCCGGCACCACCGCCTGCGACCACAGCATCGCGCCGTCGAGGTTGGCGCCGAGCACGCGGTGCCATTCGGCGATCGACGTGGCCTCGATCTTGTTGTTCGACAGCACGCCGGCGTTGTTGACCAGGATGTCGACCTCGCCGAAGCGCTCGCGCACCTGCGCATGCGCCGCGCGCACCGACTCGGCCTGCGAGATGTCGCAGGCCACCGCCAGCACCGCGTCGCCGTGGCGCGCCACGAGCGATTCCATCGACGCGGTCGTGAGGTCGATCATCGCGACACGGCAGCCGTCGGCGCGCAGCGCGTCGACCACCGCGCGGCCCATCGTGCCGCCGGCACCGGTCACCAACGCGAGCTTGCCTTCCAGGGGGGTTGAAGTTTTCATGTATTGCTCATGTATCGAGAACACTCTTCTTGCCGAACAGCCCGCGCGAGCGGAACGTGACGACGCCGATGAACAGCAGGTACATCGACATCAGCGACCATTCGGAGGCATACGCCCCCGTGAGACCGGTGACCAGGCCGACCAGCAGCCCGGCGATCACCGCGCCCCACAGCGAGCCGACGCCGCCGAGCACGATGATCAGGAAGGCCGGCACCACCGCGTCGACGCCGACCTGCGGCCGGATGCCCCAGATCGGCGCCATCACGACGCCGGCCAGCGCAGCCAGCGCGACGCCCAGCGCGAACACCGCCGAGCGCAGGCGCGACAGGTTGATGCCGAGCGCGCGCACCATCTCGCTGTCGTGCGCGCCGGCCTTGATGATCGCGCCGTACGGCGTGCGCTCCAGGAACAGCCACAGCGCCGCGATCGCGAGGATCGCGAAGCCGCTGGCGAACACACGGTAGCGCGAATAGATCAGGTCGCCCATCAGGAACGCCCCCGAGATCGCCTGCGGCAGCGGCATCTGCTGCTCGTTGCTGCCCCAGGTCAGCCGGATCAGCTCCTCGATCAGCAGCGCCGCGCCGAACGTCAGCAGCAGCCCGTACAGCGGGTCGCGCCCGTAGGTGCGGCGCAGGCAGGCCTCGAGCACCAGCCCGACCAGTCCGACCACCAGCGGCGCGGCGAACAGCGCGATGCCGTAGCGCGTGCCCAGCGGCAGCGCCATGTAGGTCGCCTGCGCTTCGGGAAACCAGCCGAGCTTCGGCGCCAGCAGGAACAGCGCGACGTACATGCCGAGCGCGAACAGCGAGCCGTGCGCCAGGTTGATGGTTTCCATCACGCCGACGATCAGCATGAAGCCGAGCGCGATCAGCGCGAACAGCAGGCCGAGCGTGATGCCGTTGGCCAGGTGGGGAATGAGCGATAGCAGCGTGTCCATGGTCTCTCGGAATTCAGGTTTCGTACGAAGGTGTTGCCGCCAGCGGTTCGAGCTTGCAGGCCTGCGCGCTCTCGGCGTCCTGCACCTCTTCGGGCCGGATGCGCGCGAGGATGCGGAACAGGTCGTCGGGCTGGGTCGGCATCGAGTTGTAGGCGGCGACGTACACCGTCTGCTGCAGCTGGTGGGTGTGCGGGTTCATCCACGCGTCGAAGTGCTGCATGCGCTCGGCGGCCGGCACGCGCAGGGTCTCCAGCTCGGCGATCAGCTTCAGGTTGTTCGTCGTGCCGGTGCGCTGGATCGCGCGCAGCAGCTCGCGCGTGGCCATGTAGCCGTTGAAGAACACGTTGCCGGGCACCTTGAGCCTGTATTCCGGATGGGCCTGCCGGTAGCGCGCGACGAAGTCCGGCACGCCGGCCAGCCCGAGCCGCCAGTACCAGGTGGTGCCGAAGATGCCGAACAGCGCCTGCCGGCCGAGGCCGTAGACGTCGGGCCAGTCCTGCTGGTTGTTGATCCAGCCGACGCTGCGGTCCATGCCGGCTTCCTGCACCTGCTGGCGCAGCGTCTTCTGGTCGTCGCCCCCCACCGCGGTGGCCACCACGCCGGGGTTCAGCCGGCGCAGCTTGGCCAGCACCGGCGCGAAATCGCGCGTGCCCTGCGGCACCAGCAGCTCCTCGACGATCTGCCCGCCGTTGCCCTCGACGATCCGGCGGATGCCCTTGGCCGTGTTGTGGCCCCACAGGTAGTCGCTGGTCACCAGCGCCCACTGGCGGCCGAAACCGGTCATCGCGCCCTTCACCACCGAGGTCGAGAAGTTGGTGCCGTTGGCGTCCCAGACGAACTTGACGCGGTGGCATTCGGCACCCGCCTCGCTGGGCGAACTGGAGTTGCTGTTGAAGTAGATGCAGCCGTACTTCTGCGCCACGCGCGACATCGCGCTCGCGACGCCCGAATGCACGCCGCCGATCAGGAACGCCACCTCCTGCTGGCGGATCATCTTCTCGGCCACGGCGACCGCGACCACCGGGTCGCCCGCGGTGTTCTCGTGCACCGTCTCGATGCGCCGCCCCAGCACGCCGCCGCGCTCGTTGAACTCGGCGATCGCCATGCGCATGCCGAGCTGCTCGTCCTGCCCGCTCGCGGCGTACTGCCCGCTGTCGTCGGTGGCCAGGCCGATCAGCAGCGGCTTCTTCTGCTTCGCCTGGGCCCACGCGTGCTGCGTGGCCCAGGGTCCGGCGAAGCCCGCCACGGCAGCCGCGCCCGGTGCGAGCACCAGGCGCCGGCGGCTCGGTGAGTGCGCGTGCATCACCGGCCTCTCACTGTTGATAGGACGGCGTGGCGTCGTAGCTCTCGAGCTTGCAGGCCTTCTGCGCGTCGGTGTCGACGACCTCCTTCGGATCCACGTTCGACAGGATCTTGAAGATGTCGTCCTTCTCGGCCGGCGTCTCGTTGTAGCTCGCCATGTAGATGGTCTGCTGCACCTGGTGCGTCACCGGGTCCATCCACGCATCGAAGTGCTGCAGCCGGTCGCGCGCGGGCATCTTGCGGCCTTCGAGCTTCTTGATCACCGCGATGTTCTGCGTGGTGCCGGCCTCTTCCACGCAGCGCAGCAGCTCGCGCGTCGCCATGTAGCTGTTGTGGTAGACGTTGCCCGGCACCTTGATCGCCATGCCCGGGAACTGCTTCTGGTAGGCCGCAACGAACTCCTTCACGCCCGGCAGGTCGAGGCGGTAGTACCAGGTGGTGCCGAACACGCCGAAGATCGATTCCGGGCCGAGCCCGTACACGTCGGGCCAGTCCTGCTGGTTGTTGATCCAGGCCATGCTCTTCTGCAGGTTCAGCTGGATGACCTGCTGGCGCAGCGCCTTGATGTCGTCGCCGCCGATCGCGGTGGCCACCGCATTCGGCTTCAGCTGCTGCAGCTTCAGCAGGTACGACGAGAAGTCGCGGGTGTTCTGCGGCACCAGCAGCTCGTCGACGATCTTGCCGCCGTTGGCCTCGACGATCGCGCGCGTCGCGGCCGACGTGGTGCGGCCCCACACGTAGTCGTTGGTCAGCAGCACCCAGTTCTTGCCGTTCACCTTGATCGCGTTCTTGACGATCGCATGCGCGAAGTTCGTGCCGTTGCCGTCCCAGACGAACTTGACGCGGTGGCAGTCCTTGCCGGCCTCGGTCGGCGAGCTGGAGTTGGTGTTCAGGAAGATCGTGCCGTACTTCTGCGCCACCTGCGAGATCGCGTTGGCCACGCCGGAGTGCAGCGCGCCGACCAGGAAGGCGACCTCGTTGCGGGTGATCATGCGCTCGGCGATGCGCGAGCCCGAGGCCGGTGTGGTCTCGGTGTCCATGTGCAGCGCCTCGATGCGCCGGCCCAGCACGCCGCCCTTGTCGTTGTATTCCTTGATCGCCATCATCGCGCCGAGGCGCTCCTCGCCGCCGCTCGCGCCGTACTGGCCCGATGCGTCCATCGTCAGGCCGATGACCAGCGGCTTGGCCGTGGCCGCCTGGGCCCAGACGCGGTTGTGCGCCCACGGGCCGAAGAAAGTGGCCGGCGCGGCGGCCGCGATGGCGCCGGCCTTCAGCAGGCTGCGCCTTCCCGTATCAGGCGTGCCGGTATCGATCGTCTGAACTTCTTTCGTCGACTTGTCCATGCTTGTCTCCAGGGTTGTTGTGGTGTGAGGCCTGCGCCCGTTCAGCGCGGAATGATCTGCACGTTGTTCAGCTTCTCCTGCGCCTCCAGCAGCGACGCGATGAACTTGTCGCCCAGGCCCAGGTTGCCGGCCTGCACGAAGCTCTGGTGCGCCGCCTCGGCGACGAAGCTCGTCGTCGGCAGCATCTCGGTCAGGTGGGTGTAGTAGCGCAGGTCCTTCTGCGCATTGCCGATCGCGAACTTCAGCCCGGTCAGGTCGCCCTGCAGCGTCTTGCCCAGCATCATCTGGAAGATGCCGGAGTTGACGCCGCCGGCCGAGATCACGTCGAACAGCTTCTGCAGCGACAGCCCGCTCTTCGCGGCGGTGGCCACCGCCTCGGCGATGGCCGCCGCGGTCGTCATCGCGAGCATGTTGTTGATCAGCTTCAGCACATGGCCGTGCCCCGGCGGGCCGACGTGGAAGATGTTCTCGCAGAAGGCCGCGAGCACCGGGCGCACGCGCTCGAAGTCGGCCGGCTCGGCACCGACCATCGTGTTCAGCCGGCCCTCCTCGGCCTCCTTCGGCGTGCGGGCGAGCGGCGCATCGATGAAGGCGACGCCGCGCGCCGCGAAGTCGGCGCGGATGCGCGCGGTCGAGGCCGGCTCGGCGGTCGAGGTGTCGATCACCGTCAGGCCCTTCGCGGCGGCCGCCAGCAGGCCTTCGCTGCCGTAGACGATCTCCTCCACTTGCGGCGAGCCGGTGACGCAGATGATGACCACGTCGCTCGCGACCGCCACCGCCGCGCGCGACGGTTGCTCGCTCGCGCCGGCGTCGAGCAGGTCCTGCAGGTTGGCGCGGTTGCGGTGCGCGACGAAGCTCACCGGGAAGCCCTTGGCCAGCAGGTTCTTGGCCATGCCGTGGCCCATCATGCCCAGGCCGATGAAGCCGACGCGGGGGTTCTTGCTTGCAGTCATGGTGTTTCCTTGGTTGGGGTCAATTGACGAGCGAGCCGCTCGCGCATTCGGCGCGGGCCTCGGTCCAGAACTCGATCAGCCGCTGGTAGCTGGCCGCGACTTGCTCGACGACAGCCGCGTCGTCCAGCGTGCCGGCGAACCAGCCGTGCGCGGCCTCGGCGAACAGCGAGCGGCCGACCGCGAAGCCCTTGCACAGCGGCTGTGCGGCTGCCGTGCGGAAGCCTTCGCGCAGCGCAGCTTCGCTCGCCTCCATGCCGAGCAAGAGCACGCCGCGGCACAGCGGGTCGTTCGACGCGATCACGTCCCCGATGTGGCGCCACGCGGCCTCGCTGGCGGGCGGGGGCAGCTTCCACCAGTCGGGCCGAATGCCTGCTGCATAGAACTGGCGCAGCGCGCGCGCCAGCGTCTCGTCGTCGGCCGCCATGCCGCGCGGCGGGATCACCTCCAGCAGCAGCTCGTGGCCGGTGGCGTTGCAGGCCTGGGCCAGCAGGCCGACGCTCGCGACCTGCTGGGCCGCGAGCCCGGCTTCGTCGTCGGGGTGGTGGTACACGAGGCACTTCACCACATGCTCCTGCGGCCAGGTCCGAAGCGCGAGGCCGACGTTGCAGCCGTCCTCGAAATCCAGCGGCCGCGAGCCGGGCAGCTCGACCGGCCGCGCCACCCACAGGCCGACACCGGTCAGCGGCGGCAGGATCTGCTCGCCGAAGCGGCCGTCGAGGATCACGCCGGCCTCCGGGAAGGGCTGGTCCGGGTGGCGCAGCGGGTGTGCCGCGCGGGCTGCCGCATGGCCTTGCGCCGCGGCGCGCGCGACCAGCGCCTTGAACTGCGGAATGCGCTCGCGCGGCGTGCCGTGCTTCGCGGCGATCTCCTCGAACTGCACACGGTGGTCGAAGGCCAGCACCGCGAGGCCGGGCCAGACGCGGTGCCGGGTCGACGCGCGGTGCAGGTGCTCCAGCTTCGCGTCCTCGCGCAACCGCTGGTGGCGCGAGCCGTGCGCAAGGAAATGGCTCAGCTCGACCCAGCTGGGCATGGCCGGCGCGCAGCCATGCCGAGACACGACTATCGCGCCACAGGCATTCGCATAACGCAGCGCCTGCGGCAGCGGCTCGTCGCGCACCCAGCCGCGCAGCAGCCCGGCCATGAAGGCATCGCCGGCCCCCAGCACGTTGAACACCTCGACCGGGAAGCCCGGGCCGGCGACGCCGTCGTCGAGCCGCGCCGGGATCGCGCCGTGGTAGGCCACGCAGCCCATCGGCCCGCGCTTCATCACGATCAGCGCGGTCGACAGTTCGCGGATGCGGCGCAATGCGGTCGCGCTGTCGTCGCTGCCGCCGGCGATGTGCACCTCTTCCTCGGTGCCGACGACCAGGTCGCACAAGGGCAGGATCTCCTGCAGCTGCGCGCTGACGTGGGCCGACGCGATGTAGCGCTGCTCGCCGAGCCCCGGCGCGGTCAGGCCCCACAGCACCGGGCGGTAGTCGATGTCGAGCACGACCCGCGTGCCGGCCGCGCGCGCGGCGCGCATCGCCAGCAGGCACGCAGCGCGCGTGCCGGGCCGCGACAGGTGCGTGCCCGAGATCAGCAGCGCGCGGGCACCGGCGATCACGGCCGGGTCGACGTCGTCCTCGCACAGGCCCATGTCGGCGCAGTTGTCGCGGTAGAACACCAGCGGGAAGGTGTCGCGGTCACGCAGGCCGAGGAAGACCAGCGCGGTGAGCCGCGACGGGTCGGTCTTCAGCTGCGACACGTCGACGCCCTCGGCGGCCAGCGTCTCGCGCACGAAGCGGCCGTTGTGCTCGTCACCGACGCGGCTCAGCATCGCGCAGCGCAGCCCCAGCCGCGATGCGCCGACCGCGGTGTTGGCCGGCGAGCCGCCGAGGTACTTCGCGAAGGTCTGCACGTCTTCCAGGCGCGCACCGAGCTGCTCGCCATACAGGTCGACGGCGGCCCGCCCGACGCAGACCAGGTCCAGCGCGCGGGCCGCCGGCGGGGCGGAATCTCTGACACTCATGCAGCATCTCCATTCAAAAGACGGGTTCGGGTGGGCGTGCCCCGGGCCGCGGCGCGGCGCTTCGGGGACGGGCGTCCGGTGGCTTTCTCGGCGGCACGTTCGGCGGCGATCTCGGCCAGCCGGTGCCCTGTCGTCACGACGATCGCCTGCGCGAGGCACAGCGGTGCCACCAGCGAGCGAAACACCTGGTCGGACGCCAGGCCAAGCTCGAAGCACACGCTGGCCGAGCGCTTCAGCGGCGACAGCGCGCTGTCGGTGATCGCGATCACCGGCACGCCGGCCTGCTGCGCCGCCTCGGCGGCATCGATCACCTCGCGCGAGTAGCTGTGGAAGCTGGTGACGACCAGCACCTCGTCGGCCGCGATGTTGCGCAGCGATTCGCGCAGCATGCCGCCCAGGCCTTCGAGCAGGTAGGCCTTCAGCTCGAGCTGGCTCAGCGCATAGGCCAGGTAGGCGGCGACCGGGAACGCGCGGCGCTGCGCCAGCACGTGCACCCGGCGCGCCGCGCACAGCAGCTGCACGGCGGCCTTCACGTCGGCCGCGCGCACGCTGTCTTCGAGGTGGCCGAGCTCGGCGATCGCCTCGGCCACGTACTGGTTCAGGAAGCCGCCGCTGGCCGCGCCGTCGCCGCTGCGGCGCTGCTGGTTGATGCGCTCGCGGTAGCTGCCCGAGCGCTCGACCAGGTGGCCGCGGAACACCTGCTGCATCTGCGAGAAGCCGTTGAAGCCGAGCGCGTTCGCGAAGCGGATCAGCGACGACGGCTGCACCTGCGCGGCCTCGGCGATCACCGCCACCGTGCCGAGCGCGAGTTCGTTCGGGCGCTCCAGCGCGAAGCGCGCGATGCGCTGCAGCTGCGCCGGCAAGTCCGGGTAGGCGTGCGAGATCGCATCCTTCAATTCGTCGTAGCTCGAGATCTGGCTCATGGGACTGAACTGTCTAGGTGGAAGCACCGAGTCGCAATAGGAACAAACATTCTTGCGCTCAGAAACTGTAGAACATATATTCCGGCCAGTCCACCGTTCATCACAGTTCAGGTCCAGCGTTCCACCATGCTCAGCACCACACGACACGCGCCGATCGCCCCGCTTCCGCTCCTGGTCACGGTGGCGGCGCTCGCCAGCACGCCGCTGTGGTTGAGCCAGGTCGGGCTCTACCAGTACCTGGCGCTGGAGATCATGATCTGGATGCTGTTCGCGCTCGGCCACAACCTGCTGCTGGGCTACGGCGGGCTGCCGTCGTTCGGGCATGGCGCGTACTTCGGCATCGGCGCGTATGCGTTCGGGCTGCTGCAGCTGCGCGGCGGGGCCGGGCTGCTCGCCGGCCTGCTCGGCGCGGTGCTCGCCGCGGCGCTGGCGGGTGCGCTGGTCGGCGCGTTCATCTCGCACCGGCGCGGCATCTACTACGCGCTGCTGACGATCGCGTTCGGCCAGCTCGCGTGGTTCGTGGCCGGCAAGTGGCACACCGTGACCGGCGGCGAGGACGGGCTGCTGAACATCAAGCGGCCCGACCTGTCGCTCGGCTTCATCGACCTCTCGCTGAAGAGCAACGAGGCCTTCTTCTACTTCGCGCTGGTGGTGTTCGCGCTGGTGCTGGCCGCGCTGTGGCGGCTGGTGCACTCACCGTTCGGCCGCATCCTGCGGGCGATCAAGCAGAACGAGATGCGCGCCGCGTTCGTCGGGCATCCGGTGTGGCTCTACAAGTGGCTGGCCTTCATCATCTCGACCTCGGTCGCGGGGCTGGCGGGCGCGCTGTTCGCGATGGCGCAGCAATCGGCCTACCCGAACGTGATGAGCCTGCACAACTCCGGCTTCGTCGTGATGATGGTGCTGATCGGCGGCGGCCTGGTGAGCTTCTGGGGCCCGGTGATCGGCGCGCTGGTGTTCATCCTGACAAGGGACTTGCTGGGCGCCTACACCGAGACCTGGCTGCTCTGGTACGGGCTGCTGTTCATCCTGGTCGTGCTGTTCCAGCCCGACGGCGTGGCCGGGGCCTGGCAATCGTGGCGGGCGCGCTGCGCGGCCCGCAAGCACACCCCGGCGGCGCACAACGCTGCACTCGCCACCCCGAAGGAGACCTGACCCGTGGCCCTGTTCGAAGCCCATCAACTGCACAAGCGCTTCGGCGACCAGGTGGTGCTGGAAAGCATCACGCTGTCGTTCGAGGAGAAGCAGCTCACCGGGATCATGGGTCCCAACGGTGCCGGCAAGACGACCTGCTTCAACGTGCTGACCGGCCGCTACACGCCCGACCGCGGCAGCGTGCGCTTTGCCGGCGAGGACATCACCGGCCTGTCGCCGCGGCAGATCGCGCGGCGCGGGCTGTCGCGCTCGTTCCAGATCATGAATCTGTTCGACGACGAAACGACGCTCGACAACGTGCTGATCGCGCTGCCGGCGGTGCGCGAGCAAGGCCTGTCGATGTGGCGCGACCTCGGCCGCTTCAGCCGCGGGCGCGAGCTCGCGCTGGCGGTGCTCGACCGCGTCGGGCTGGCGGCCAAGGCCTCGTCGATGGCGGGCGCGTTGTCGTATGGCGAGCGGCGCGCGCTGGAGATCGGCGTGGCACTGGCCACCGACCCGCGGCTGCTGTTCCTCGACGAGCCGACCGCCGGCCTCGGCGCCGAAGGCACGGCCCGCGTGGCCGAGCTGATCGCGCAGCTGAAGCGCGAGCTGACGATCGTGATCATCGAGCACGACATGCGCTTCCTGTTCAGCCTGGCCGACAAGATCAACGTGATCCACTGGGGCCAGGTGATCGCCGAGGGCACGCCGGCGCAGCTGCGCGACAACCCGTGGGTGCAACGCTCGAACCTGGGGACCTTGTCATGAGCGCCGTGTTGAAGCCCCAGCCGGCGATCCTCGAGATCCACGGCATCGAGACCTTCTACGCCGAGACGCAGGCGCTGTTCGGCGTGTCGCTGAGCATCGCGCCGGGCGAGGTGGTGTCGCTGCTCGGGCCGAACGGCGCCGGCAAGACGACGACGCTGCGCTCGATCCTCGGGCTCACGCCGCCGAAGCGCGGCAGCGTGCGCTTCGACGGTGTCGACATCACGCAGGTGCCGACGCACCGCATCGCCGGCATGGGCATCGGCTGGGTGCCGGACGATCGGCGCATCTTCCCGACGCTGACGGTGGCTCGCAACCTCGCGATCGCGCGCAAGAAGACGCGCTTTCGGGCGTGGAGCGAGAAGGAGTGCTTCGAGATCTTCTCGGCGATGGAGTACCTGATGGGCCGCGAGTGCGAGAACCTGTCGGGCGGCGAGATGCAGATGGTCGCGATCTCGCGCGCGCTGATCGGCTCGCCGGGGCTGGTGCTGTTCGACGAGCCCAGCCAGGGCCTGGCGCCGAAGGTGGTGCAGGACGTGATGGCGACCGTCATGCGGCTGAAGCGCGAGGGGGTGGCGGTGCTGCTGGTGGAGCAGAACGTCGAGAGTGCGCTGGCGGTGTCGGACCGCGCGTACGTGATGCACCAGGGCCGCATCGTGCACGAGGGCAGCGCCGCGGCGCTGCGCGGCGATGCGGCACTGCAACGCAAGCTGTTGGGAGTCTGACGAGATGGGCGTACCGATTCTTCATGTCGACGGCCTGCGCAAGCAGTACCGGCGCGGCTGGCCGAACCGGCAGACGACGTTCTCGCTGGAGGCCGACTTCCAGGTCGACGGCCCCGGCATCATCGGCGTGATGGGCGCCAACGGCGCCGGCAAGACGACGATGTTCGAGCTGATCACCGGCGGCAACGCGCCGAGTGGCGGGCGGGTGATGGTGGCGGGGCAGGACATCCACAAGGTGCGCTACCGCGAGCGCGACCGGCTGGCGCTGCACTACCACCAGTCCTACCAGGTGCGCTCGTTCAAGCGCGACCGGCCGAACTTCATGCTGGAGCATGCCGGCGCCGACCGCGCGGTGGTGCACCTGTTCGACGAGCCGCAGTTCAACACACAGGACGGCTACATCGGCTTCATGCTGGAGTTCTTCCGCAAGCTGCGCGGCCAGGGCAAGCTGGTGTTCCTGTGCCTGCACCCGAACGAGCCGGTGCACATGGAGATCCTGGCCGACATCTGCGAGCGCTACATCTTCGTGCACAAGGACGAGAGCCGGGTCAGCCGGTTGATGCATGCGACGACGATGGGGGAGCTGTGCACGCATGCGAGCGTGCGGGGGTATCTCGGGAAGCTGGCGCCGGTTGCGGCCTGACAAGCATTCGGACATTGGCGCAGAAGGCGGGTGCGGGGAGGCTGTGGCGCGCCGGACGGTGCGGTCATTGCCCCTGGCGGGGCAATGACTGCCCTCCGCCGACTGGTTTCATGGCCCGTCGCCGAAACTCCCTCCACTCACTTCGTTCGTTGTGGTCAAACAGTCGGCGACAGTCAGTTCACGATCGCGCTGCGCGCGGGGCCATGAAACCAGCCAGCTCCGGCGCACCGTCCCTATTGGCGCTCCACAGCCTCCCCACACCCGCCTTGTGCCACCGCCCTGCTCCTTCGAAGGTGACAAGCGAACAGGTGAAGCTTGAGTCCCGACCTCGTAGCCCGGATGCGAATCCGGGTCAGGCCCGACTGGCCACCCGTTGCATCAGCTTCACCAACTCCTCGGGTTGCGGCATGTCCTCGGTGCGGTAGACCAGCCGCGCCTGCCGGTCGAACACGAAAGCCTGCGCGGTGTGGCGGTCGATGCCAGGCGCGCGGCCGCGCAGGAAGTCGAGCAGCGGGTCGACATCCTTCAGCTTCGGCAGCGCGGCTGCCCAGCGTGGCGACTGCGCGCCGAACTTCGCGAGCCAGGCCCGCATCGCCGCGAGGTCGTCGCCCAGCGGGTCAATCGACAGCGACAACAGCCGCAGCCCGGCGTTCTCCTTCGCGAGCCGCGCCTGCGCATCGGCAAACACCGCGCCCTGGATCGGGCAGGTGGCGCTGCAGCCAGTGAACATCAGTTGCACGGCCGTGACCTGGCCGGCGAGCAACGAGGAAAGCGGCACCGATTTGCCGGCCATGTCTTGCACCGCGAGTGCCGGTGCAGCCAGCGCCGGTTGCACCGGACCGAAGGCGCTGTGTGCCATCGCCTCGCGCAACAGCAGCCCGCAGGCGGCCGCACCGGCAAGCCAATCCCGCCGCGTCGTCATCGTGTCTCTCCCCCGTCGATCAGCCAGGTCCACAGCGCCTTGCACTGCCCATCGTCGATCGCATAGCGCGGCATCTGCCGCGGGATCAGCATGATGGCCGGGTCGATGCCGCTGCGCAGCAGGCGGCAGAAGGAGGCCTCGTCATAGCGCGAAGGTGGGCCGCCGCGGCGCGCGATGGGCCCAAGCAGCCGCTCGCGCGTCAGCAGTGGCGCGAACGATGCGGCACCGGATGCCGCCTGCGCCGCGCTGTCACGCGAATGGCAATTGGTGCATCGCGTCGCGATCGGCGGCAGCGGCTGCGCATGCCCGTTGATCGTGCCGGACAGCGCGACCTCGCCGCGGTAGAGCTGGCGGCCGAGCGACAACGCCGCATCGGACGCCTGGGCGCCCGACAGCAACGCTGCCATCAAGGCCACCCCCCATCGCGCCAAGGCCATGCCGCTGTTCCCTCCCTACCGCACCACCACGCTGTACATGCTGTTGCCCCCAGTCGCGACCGGTCCCAGGCTCACCGTCCCGGCCGGGAAGCTCTTCGTCCACACGCTGAAGCTGCGCGCCGTTCCGCCCTCGTCGGACGTCATCTTCAGCCCGGTGTTCGACCAGCCCGCCATCCACGCGAACGCACCGGTGAAGCGGTCGTCGACCGTCAGGTACACGTCCGCCGGCTGGTTCAGCGTGAAACTCACCGTCGGGTTGCCGGTGAAGGTCTTCGAATCGTTCGCGGTGCGCAACCAGGGAGAACCCGACAGCACCGCCGGCAACCCGGTGATCGTGAAGGTGCGGTCGCCGAACTGCAGCGCGCTCGCCTGCAGGTTGGCCTGCACCGACCAGTCCACCGCGTTCGCCGTGTCCAGCACCGACAACCCACCGATCGTCGCCGCGCTGATCGCATCGTTGCTGTCGTCCAGCTGCTGCAGGTAGGCCACCAGCTGCGTGCGCTGCGCCGCCGTCAGGCTGCCCGCCGCGCCGTGCTGGTTGGCCGCGTTGGCGGTGGTCAGCACGTCCAGCAGCGTCGCCGCCGAGCCGTCGTGCAGGTACGGCCCGCTCGACCAGGCGCCCTTCAGCGTCGGCGTGTCCAGCCCGGTCAGCGTCTGGCCGAGCCGCTTGCCCGACGACGCCTTGATCGTGCCGACATTGCGCAGCACGCCGCCGGCACTGTCGGTCACGTCGGTACCACCGTGGCACGCGAGGCACCCACCCGCGCCGCGGAACAGCGCCTGGCCGGCCAGCGCGTCGGTCGTCAGCGTGCCGTTCGCGTTGCGGTACGGGCTCGCGTCGCCGGTCTTCAACGACGCGACGTACGCCGCCAGCGCATCCAGGTCGGCGCTGACGCCCGTCTTGCGGTCGCCCAGCGGCTGCGAACGCGTGCCGGTGTTGAACTGCGCATCGCTCATCAGCCCGGTGCCGAGCGCGAAGTTGCGGATCTGGCCTTCGAAGTCCTGGATCTCGTCGAAGTTGCCGGTCCAGTGCTGGTTGCCCTGCGCACCGGCATGGCCGCGCAGCGAGATGGTGTTGCGCAGGCCTTCGCCGAGGCCGGTGAAGTCCCAGGTGCGACCGTCCTGCCCGCCGTCGTTGTGGCACGACGCGCAGCTCATGTAGGCATCGCGCGCCAGCCGCGTGTCGGCCGCGTCGTAGAACAGCTTCTTGCCCGTCAGCACGGTGGCCGCGAGCTTCTCGGTGCCGACGGCGCCGGCATTCGCCAGCAGCGGCAGGTTCAGCTCGCCGAAGTTCACCAGACGCGTCAGGTCATACACCCCGAGCGTGCGGTCCATGAAGTTGTTGACGTACAGCTTCAGCCCGTCGGCCGACACCGCCACCGCCTGCGGCGCACGCCCGACCGGGAAGCGGTAGATCTCGGCCTTGCCGACCGGGTCGACCACCGCCACCTCGCGGCTCGTCTCGAGCGCGACGAACAGGTAGGCGCCGGTCGGGTGGAACACCGCGCCGCTGCCGACGCCGGAGTTGTCGTGGTCGATGCGCGCCGCGTAGTCCTCGCTCCAGCCGGTCAGGTCAATGCGCGAGCTGATCGCGCGCACGGTGTTCTGGAAGTCGAGGTTGTTGCCGTCGCGCAGCGTGCCGCGCAGCAGGTTGTCCTGCTTGGCCGGTACCCAGGCGCTCGCGCCGTCCGGCGAGATCACCGCCGGCGCCAGGTAGTTCGGGATGCCGCGGCCCTGCAGCAGGCTGTCGGGCTTGTCGCTGTGCTGCAGCACGACGGTGCGCTCCACCGCCATCGCCGCGGTCACGACGACCACCTCGCCGCCCTTCTTGACGCCGCTCACGGCCGTCTGCACCGCGGCCGTGCCCTCGCCCGGCAGCGCCGGCGAGATGAAGCGCGACACCAGCACCCGGTCGCTCGCGGCCGTCACTGCCACATGCCGCGGGTTCGCGCCGACCGCCACGCTGCCGAGCGTCGCCCCGGTCGAGGCGTTGAGCTTCAGCAACTGGCCGGTGCCTTCGAGCGCGACATAGGCCGCGCTGCCATCCGGCGCGAACGCCAGCCCGAACGGCTGCGAGGCGCGTGGCAAGGCCACCGTCTGCGCGACCGCCAGCGTGCTCGCGTTGACGATGCTGATCGTCGCGTCGCCCTTGTTGACGACCCACAGGCGGCCGTCGGGCGCACGCGCCACGCTGCGCGGCCGGGTGCCGACCGCGATCTCGGCGACCCGCGCGTTCGTGCTGCCGTTGAAGACGCTGACGCTGTCGTTGTCCTGGTTGACCAGCCACACGCGTGGCGTGGCCACCGGCTCCAACGCGATCGCCGACGACGAGGTCGGGCGCGCCGCGGTCGCCGCTGCATAGACGGCCTGCTTGAAGGTGCGCGAGGTCACGACGTTGTTCGCGTCGATCGCCTCGACCGTCACGTTGTAGAGGCCCGGCGCCGCATAGGTGTGGGCGATCGACGTCGCGGTCGAATACGCCGTCTGCGCCGTGCCGTCGCCGAAGGTCCAGCGGTAGCGCGTACCGCCGCCGCCGTTCGACGCGACGTTGAAGGTGACGCTGCCGCCCGAGGCGACCGGCGCCGCGGCGACCGGGTCGATCACGAAGGCCGCCGCGCTGACGTTCCAGCTGAACGCCGCGCTCGCAGTGCCGCCGTGCCCGTCGTTGACGCCGACCGTCACCGCGAAGTTGCCGACCGTCGTCACGCTGCCGCTGACCAGCCCGCTCGTCGCATTGATCGCGAGGCCGTTCGGCAACCCGGCGGCCGAGTACGTGAGCGCATCACCATCCGGATCGCCGGCACTGACGCCGAACGACACCGCCTGCCCGACCAGGTTGTTGCGGTTCGCGATCGGCGCGATGGCCGGCGCGCGGTCGACGGTGACCGTCTTCTCCGAGCTGCGGTCCGGGAAGTCGTTGAAGTTGCCGCTCTTCAGCAGCGACCAGTTGACGCCGTCGTTGCCGATGTAGAAGTTGTAGCCGGCGATGATGCCGTTCAGCCCGCCCGCGACCGGCCGGGGCAGGTACTTGAAACCCCCGATGCCACGCGCGCTGCCGAGGTTGACGATGAAGCGGTGCGGCAACGGCGCGTTGCCGCCGGTGTACTTGGTGTGCCAGAAGGTTGCTGCATCGCCGTCGATCGCGGCCGCGCCGGAGTTCTGCCCGCTCGCCGCTTCCTGGCTGTCGACCTGCACCGCCCAGCCGGTGCGCGGGATCACCGCACCGGCCCGGTCGAGCAGGTTGAACTCGGCCATCGAGGTCCAGGCGTTGCCGCCCTGCTCGGACACCGCCTCCAGCATCACGTACTGCACCGTCGCGCCGAGCACCGGCGTGACGTTCCACGCCAGCATCGTGCTGCTGGCCGCCACGTCATTGCGCGTGCTGACCGTGACGACGTACTGGCCCACCGTGGTCGGCGTGCCGGTGATCGCACCGGTGGTGGTGTTGAGCGACAGGCCCGGCGGCAGGCCGGTGGCCGACCAGGTCAGCGTGCCGGTCGGCGTGGTGGCGGCCAGCGCCAGGCTCACCGTGCTGCCGCTGATGCTGCTCTGCGTGCCGGGGTTCACCAGCTTCGGTGCGGCATCGCTGCCGATGCGGATCATCTTCGAGACCGACGGCGTGCCGGCCGCGTTCATCGCGAACAGCATGTAGTAGCCGGGCAGCAGCACGCCGGGGTTCGACGGCAGCGCCAGCGAGTATGCGTTGGTGCCGGTGGCGGTGAACTGCAGCGGGATGCGGCGCTGGTCGTTGTTGACGGTGTGCGTGGTCGAGCCCACGCGCACCAGCGAGAACTGCGCGATCGCGGCGTTCGTCGTCACCGCGATGTCGGTGCCCTGCGTCGCGGTGGCCGGCGCGGTGCTGATCGCCGGACGGGTCGCGAGCGTGCCGTCGTCGTTCAGGAGGTAGTGCGGCGTCAGGATCTGCGCGTTCGCATGGTTGGTCGAGCAGCTGCCGCACAGGCCGCTGCCGGCCGTCAGCACGCGTGCGTCGGGCAGCAGCAGCGCGATGCTGTGGTAGTTGCGCGGCACGCCGATCGGCGGCAGCGGCACGAAGGTTTCGGTGGCCGGGTTCCACAGCTCGGGCACCAGCGCCGAGTTGTCGTCGGACCACGGGTGGCCGAAGCTGTGGCCGCCGATCACCAGCACCTGGCCGTTCGGCAGCACGACGCCGTTGCTGAAGATGCGCGAGTACGCCATCGGCGCGACCTTGCGCACCGAGACACCGGCGTTCACGTCGATCACGTAGGCGCGGTTGTTGGCGTTCTGCCCTTCGTAGGCCGGCGCGCCGCCGACCTTCAGGATTTTTCCGATGTCGTACATCACCGCGTTGCCGCTCTGGCTGTACGCATCGTCGCCGCGCGTGCCGGCGGGCGTGATGCTGCCGTTGCCTTGCGTGTCGATCCAGTTCATGTTGGCCGCCGGCCCGGCGTGCAGCACCTTGCCGTTCGGTGCCGGGAACAGCCACATGTGGTTGTCGGCGCGGAACGCGAAATCGGGGTCGTTGCCGAGTGCTGCATCCACCGGCACGCCGGTGAGCCGGGCCCAGCCACCGGCGGCGGTCCAGCGCTCGCCGTGCTTGTTGCCACGCCCGCCGCTCCACGAGCCGCCGAACGTGAAGACCGAACCGTCGGCGAGGATCGTGTTGGCGTTGTAGCCGCGCGGGATCGTCATCGTCGCGCCGGTGCTCCAGGCATTGGCCACCGGGTCGTAGACCGTGGTCTTGGCGCTGTCCTTGCCACCGTTGACGAGGATGCGGCCGTCCGGCAGGTTGGTCGTGCCGGTGCAGAACATGTCATGGCCGGTCTGCGTGATCAGCGTCTCGCTGGCGGTCTGCGTGGCCGGGTCGAACAGCGTCGTGTAGGTCTGGCCGCTCGGCGCGCCGTCGGTGAAGCGGTCGGACGACGCCCACAGCATCACCTTGCCGTTCGGCAGCAGCGCGGCCGACGGCGTCACCATCGACAGCGGGATCAGCGGGGTCCACTGGCCGGCGCCGGGCGCGGCCACCGCGGCGGTGCGCTCGGTGGGCGGGGCGCCCGACTCGGCAGCGGGCGGGGTCGACGCGGGGTCGTTGCCACCGCCACCACAGGCTGCCAGCAGCAGCGCACCAATCAGCGAGGCGCACCGCGGCGCCCCGGCTCGGAATGAACGGGTCATGCTTGTCTCCTGCCCGGCACATGCGGTGGCTGCGTGGCTCGCGCTGCGCCTTGTCTTTGAACGTATGTTCTATTTTTACATCATGTAGAACATGCGCTCTTTTTACAGCGCCAGCAGGGCGGTGTCAACGCGGGTCGGCCCGACACGGTGTAACCCGCGGTGTGGCCGTCGGTCGAGGCCTGCGATGTCAATCGGGTGCGGCAGGCGGCACGCTGAGCGCAGGCCGGCGCCGCTGCAGCCCCCACGCGACCACCAGCACCAGTCCCCACGCCGCCGCATAAGACAGGCCGGCCCCGAGCGCCGGCAGCGCCAGCGCGAGCACCATGAAGAACGCGCCGAAGCCGACCATGCCGCGCACGAAGCCGGCCAGCAGCTCGATCGTCGCGTCGGCCCCATGCCGCACCCGCGTGAAGCACGGCAACACATTGCCGGTGATCGGCAACGCGAGCAGCAGCCCGCTGACGGCAGCAGGGAACACCGACGCGCCGCCCATGATCGCGGCCGCCAGCGCCGCGGCCGCCGCCACGCGCAGCGCCAGTTCGATCGACGGGATGTGCAGCACCGTGCGCTCGCGGCGGTGCGTCGGCATCAGTCGCAGCCCGGCCCACGGCGCGAGCGCGGCCAGCACGCAGGCGGCCGGCAGCGGCAACTCGATCCACACCAGCAAACTGCCGACCGCGAGGAACACCGCATTCGCCGCGATCAACGACACCCACCACGGCCAGCGCCGCACGGCATGCGCGAACGCCACCATGTGCGACACCATCGCCGGGTAGGCGACCAGGGTCGCCACCGCGATCGCATGCGCCTGCGACAGCGGCGCCTGCAGCAGCACGAAACCCATGATCGGCCCGGCAATCATCGGCAACCCCGACAAGGTGCCCGCGACCCCATGGCCGAAGCGCTTCGCGGCGAAGCTCGCGGCCAGCACGACCGCGCAGACCAGTGCCAGCTTCAGCAAGAACATCGAGGGGGAGAAAAAAGAATGGGCCCGCCGGCAAGGGGGGGACTGTTGCAGCAGCGGGCCCGAAGGTCCGGCCGAAGGGAGGAGAGGGCCGGACTGCTCGGCCGGAGGGAGGGATAGGCCGAGCGGTGCGAAGTGTAGGGAGCGTTCACGCCCTTCCCGACCCGGTCACACCGGTCCATCTGTACTGACATCGTTTGCATCTTGCCCTCAGGCGGCCCCGTAGCCCCCACCGCCCGGCGTTTCGATCACGAACACGTCGCCCGGCCCCATCGGCACCGAGCCGATGTGGTCCAGCGTCTCGACCTGCCCGTCGGCCCGCTCGACCCGGTTGATGCCCGGCCGCCCGGCCGAGCCGCCGGCCATGCCGAACGCGCCGGCATGCCGCCCGTTCGACAGGATCGAGGCCGTCATCGGCTCGAGGAAGCGCACGCGCCGCACGCCGCCGTCGCCGCCGCGGTGGCGCCCGGCACCGCCCGAGCCGGGGCGGATCTCGTAGCTGTCCAGCCGCACCGGGAAGCGGAACTCGAGCACCTCCGGGTCGGTGAGCCGCGAGTTCGTCATGTGCGTCTGCACGACCGAGGTGCCGTCGAAATCCGGCCCGGCGCCCGAACCGCCGGAGATCGTCTCGTAGTACTGGTAGGTCGCGTTGCCGAAGGTGAAGTTGTTCATCGTGCACTGGCCGGCCGCCATCACGCCGAGCGCGCCGTACAGCGCGTTGGTGATGCAGGTCGAGGTCTCGACATTGCCCGCCACCACCGAGGCCGGCGGGTTCGGGTTCAGCATCGAGCCCTCGGGAATGATCACCTGCAGCGGCTTCAAGCAGCCGGCGTTCAGCGGGATGTCGTCGTTGACCAGCGTGCGGAACACGTACAGCACCGCGGCCATGCAGACCGCGCGCGGCGCGTTGAAGTTGTTCGTCAGCTGGGCCGAGGTGCCGGTGAAGTCGATCACCGCGCTGCGCGCCTGCTCGTTCACCCGGATGGCCACGCTGATGCGCGCGCCGTTGTCCAGCGGCAGCGTGAACGCGCCGTCCTTCAGCCGCGTGATCACGCGGCGCACCGATTCCTCGGCGTTGTCCTGCACGTGGCGCATGTAGGCCTGCACCACGTCGAGCCCGAACTGCAGCACCATCTTGCGCAGCTCCTGCACGCCCTTCTCGTTGGCTGCGATCTGCGCCTTCAGGTCTGCGATGTTCTGCTGCGGGTTGCGCGACGGGTGCGGGCCGCTCTTCAGCAGCGCCAGCATCTCGGCTTCGCGCAGCACGCCGGCCTCGACCAGCTTGACGTTGTCGATCTGCACGCCCTCTTCTTCGATGCGCGTCGAGAACGGCGGCATCGAGCCGGGCGTGATGCCGCCGATGTCGGCGTGGTGGCCGCGCGAGCCGACGTAGAACAGCGGCTTCTCGCCGGCCGCGTCGCCCTGGTAGACAGGCGTCACCACCGTCACGTCGGGCAGGTGCGTGCCGCCGTGGTACGGGTCGTTCAGCACGAAGACATCGCCGGGCTGCATGCGCCCGGCATTGCCCTGGATCACTGTCTTGATCGACTCGCTCATCGAGCCCAGGTGCACCGGCATGTGCGGCGCGTTGGCGATCAGGTTGCCGTCGGCATCGAACAGCGCGCAGCTGAAGTCGAGCCGCTCCTTGATGTTCACCGAGTACGCGGTGTTCTGCAGCTGCAGCCCCATCTGCTCGGCGATGTTCATGAACAGGTTGTTGAACACCTCCAGCATCACCGGGTCGACCGTGGTGCCGATCGCGCGCCTCGCCTCGCGCGGCTGCACGCGGTCGAGCAGCAGGTGGTCGTAGGCGGTGACGCGCGCGCGCCAGCCGGGCTCGACGACGGTGGTCGCGGTCTTCTCGGCGATGACGGCCGGGCCGTCGATGGTGTGGCCGGGCAGCGCGTCCTCGCGCACCACCAGCGCCGCATCCCACCAGCGGCCACCGCTGAACAGCTGCACCGTCTCGCGCACCGGCGCCGCGCCGCTCGCGGCCAGCGCATGGCGCGGCTCGACCGGTGCATCGCCGGCACCGATCGCCTCGACCGACGCCGCCTCGATCACCAGCCGGCGCTCGCTCATCAGGAACGCGAAGCGCTGGCGGTACGCGGCCTCGAACGCGGCCTGGATGGCCTCCGGCGTGCCGAACGGCACCACCAGCGCCGAATCGGTGCCCTCGTAGCGCACGTGCACGCGGCGCAGCACCGTCACCGCGGCACTGCTGGTGCCCTGGCGCTTCAGCTCGCCCTCGGTCTCGGCGGCCAGCGCATCGAGCACCTCGGCCACCGCCGGCATCGCACCGGCCAGCGGCAGCTCGACCGCGCGCTCGCGCAGCACCGCCTGGTCGGCCAGCCCCATGCCGTAGGCCGACAGCACGCCGGCCAGCGGGTGCGCAAACACCCGGTTCATGCCGAGCGCATCGGCCACGCGGCAGGCGTGCTGGCCGCCGGCGCCACCGAAGCACTGCAGCGCATAGCGCGTCACGTCGTAGCCGCGCGCCACCGAGATCTTCTTGATCGCATTGCCCATCGCACCGACCGCGATGTCGATGAAGCCCTCGGCCACTTCCTCCGGCGAGCGCTTGGCGCCGGTCGCGCGCTCGATCTCGGCCGCCATCTCGGTGAACTTGCGCACGACCACCTCGCGATCGAGCGACTGGTCGGCGTTCGGGCCGAACACCTTCGGGAAATGCGCCGGCTGGATCTTGCCCAGCATCACGTTCGCATCGGTCACCGCGAGCGGGCCGCCGCGGCGGTAGCAGGCCGGGCCCGGGTTCGCGCCGGCGCTCTCCGGCCCGGCGCGGAAGCGCGCGCCGTCGAAGCTGAGGATCGAGCCGCCGCCGGCCGCGACCGTGTGGATGCTCATCATCGGCGCGCGCATGCGCACGCCGGCCACCTGCGTCTCGAAGGCGCGCTCGAATTCGCCGGCGAAGTGGCTGACGTCGGTGGAGGTGCCGCCCATGTCGAAGCCGATCACCTTCACGTCGGCGGCCGCGGCGTTGCCGTTCGCCCCGGCCGGCAGGTCATCGCGCTGCAAGCCCAGCGGCGACAGCCCGAGTTGCGCGGTGCGCACCATGCCGACGATGCCGCCGGCCGGGCCGGACAGGATCGCGTCCTTGCCCTGGAAGGCATGCGCATCGGTCAGCCCGCCGGACGACTGCATGAAGAACAGCTTCACGCCCGGCATCTCGCTCGCGACCTGCTCCACATAGCGGCGCAGGATCGGCGACAGGTAGGCGTCGACCACCGTGGTGTCGCCGCGGCCGACCAGCTTCATCAGCGGGCTGACCTCGTGCGAGACGCTGATCTGCGGAAAGCCGATGCGCTGCGCGATCGCCTTGGCAGCCAGCTCATGCGCGGTGAAGCGGTAGCCGTGCATGAAGACGATCGCGACGCTGCGCAGCCCGGCGTCGTAGGCGCTCTGCAGGTCGGCCTGCAGCTGCGCCTCGTCGAGCGCCTCGATCAGCTCGCCCTTCGCGCCGACGCGCTCGCGCGCCTCGATCACGCGGCTGTACAAAAGTTCGGGCAGCTGGATGTGGCAATCGAAGATGCGTGGGCGGTCCTGGTACGCGATGCGCAGCGCATCGCGAAAGCCCCTGGTCGTGACCAGCAGCGTCGGCTCGCCCTTGCGTTCGAGCAGCGCGTTGGTGGCCACCGTGGTGCCCATCTTCACGCACTCGACGCGCTCGGCCGGAAACGGCTCACCCGGCTTCAGGCCGAGCAGGTGGCGGATGCCGGCGACCGCGGCATCGCGGTACTGCTCGGGGTTCTCGCTGAGCAGCTTGTGGGTGACCAGCACGCCGTCGGGGCGCTTCGCGACCACGTCGGTGAACGTGCCGCCGCGGTCGATCCAGAACTGCCAGCGGTCGGTGCCTTGAACTTGAGCTTGCATGGAATCCTTCCTGTGTCCCGTGCCGGGGATCATCACAACCCTAGATAGGCCTTCTTGACGTCGTCGTTGGCCGCCAGCTCGGCGCCACTGCCCTGCATCACGATGCGCCCGGTCTGGATCACGTAGCCATGGTGCGCGATCGACAAGGCCTTGTGCAGATTCTGCTCGACCAGCAGGATCGTCACGCCGCTCTGGTTCACGCGCTGGATCACCTCCAGCACCTTCGCGACGAACTTCGGCGCAATGCCCCACGACGGCTCGTCCAGCATCAGCAGCTTCGGCTTCGCCATCAGGCCGCGTGCAATCGCGAGCATCTGCTGCTCGCCGCCGCTCATCGTTCCGGCCAGTTGCGTCTCGCGCTCCTTCAGGATCGGGAACAGCGTGAACATCTCGTCGATGCCGGCCGCCATCTCGTGCGCATCGGTGCGGGTGAAGGCGCCGAGCTCCAGGTTGCGCCGCACCGTCAGGCGCGGAAACAGCCGGCGGCCTTCGGGCACCAGCGACAGGCCGAGCGGCACCCGCCGGTGGGCCGGCAGCTCGTGCACCAGACGGCCATCGAAGCGCACGCTTCCGGCATCGACCTTGTTGAGGCCGGCGATCGCGCGCAGCGTGGTCGACTTGCCGTTGCCGTTGCCGCCGACCAGCGCGACGATCCTGCCCTGCGGCACCTCGAGGCTGACGTCAGACAAGGCCAGCACGCCGCCGTAGCTGACGCGCAAGTTGGAAACCTGCAGCATCACTCGTCTCCCAGGTAGGCGTGGATCACGTGCGGGTCGCGCGAGACCTCGGCCGGCGTGCCGTCGGCGATCTTCACACCACGGTCGAGCACGACGATCTTGTCGGCGATCGGCATGATGCCTTCGAGCACGTGCTCGACGATCAGGCACGCGATGCCGCGCTCGCGGATGTTCAGCACCACCCTCACCATCTCGCGCACCTCCGACGGGTTCAGGCCGGCCATCACCTCGTCCATCAGCAGCAGCTTCGGCGCGATGGCCAGCGCGCGCGCCACCGCCAGGCGGCGCTGCTCGCTGATCGTCATGCTGCCGGCGGGTTTGTCGGCGAATTGACCGAGGTTGACGAAGGCCAGCCACTGCAGCGCCTCGGCACGCGCCGCCGAGACGCGGCGCTTGCGCATCAGCGCACCGGCCATCACGTTCTCGCAGGCCGTCATGCTGGTGAAGGTGCGCGCGACCTGGAAGGTGCGGCCGACGCCGGCACGGGCGCAGGCCTCGGGCGGCAGGCCGGAGATGACCTTGCCGTCGAGCCGGATCTCGCCGGCACTCGGCGTGTAGAAGCCGGCCACGCAGTTGAACGCCGTCGTCTTGCCGGCCCCGTTCGGGCCGATCAGCCCGACGATCTGGCCGGCATCGACGCTGAACGAGACGTCCTGGTTGGCCATCAGGCCGCCGAAGCGTTTCGAGACACCTTGAAGTTCGAGCAGACTCACAGCGCCACCTCCACCTTGGCGGCTTCGGCCGCGCGGGCGCGGCGCCGTTGCCGCCATTCGCGGAACCAGCCGATCAGCCCGCTCGGGTAGAACACCGCGATGCCGACGATCAGCGCCGCGTAGATGATGGTGTCGGTGCCGCGGCCGGTGCCGCCGAAGCTGGCGCGCGTGAACTCTTCGATCGTCGTCAGCACCACCGAGCCGACCACCGGCCCGAACAGCGTGCCGACGCCGCCGAGGATGGACACCAGCGCCATCTTGATCGACAGCGCGGTGCTCAGCACCGAGCCCGGGTCGATGTACAGCTCCTTCTGCGCGTACAGGCTGCCGCCGAGCGCGGTGAAGAACGCGCTGAGCGACAGCGCCACCTGCTTGTAGCGCGCGATGTCGATGCCGATGCTGCGCGCGGCATCGGGCTCGTCCTTGATCGCCCGCAGGTAGTAGCCGATGTGGCTGCGCTCCACCGCCCAGGTGGCCCCCAGCGTCAGCGTCAGCAGCCCGAGCGCGATCCAGTAGTACGGCGCCTTGTCGGCGAACACCATCGTGGCCCAGCCCCGCTGGTCCATCGGGATTGTCAGGCCGACCGCGCTGCCGGCGTATTCCCAGTTGGTGAACACGATCTGCACGATCTCGGCGACCGCGATGGTCGCCATCGCGAAGTAGTGGCCCTTCAGCCGGAAGCACGACCAGCCGAAGCCGAGGCTCAGCAGCGCCGCAACCACGCCGCCGAGCAGCATGCCGAGCCACGGGTTGACGCCGAAGTTCAGCAGCAGCAGCGTCGAGGTGTAGGCGCCGAGCCCGTAGAACGCCGCGTGGCCGAGCGAGACCTGGCCGGCATAGCCGCCGAGCAGGTTCCACGCAACGCCGAGCTGCGCGGCCATCAGCACCAGGATCGCGAGGTTCAGGTGCGAGGGGCTGTGCGTGACGAACGGCAGCAGGACGGCCGCGGCCGCCAGTGCCATGAGTGCGAGGGTCTTCGTAGATGGCTTCATGCTTTCCCCATCAGGCCCTGCGGCCGGAACATCAACACCGCGAGGAACAGCACCAGCACGACGGCGGTCTTGTACTGCGGCCCGAGCAGCAGCCCGCCCATCACCTCGATCACGCCGACCAGGATGCCGGCCCAGAACGCGCCGGTCACGCTGCCGAAACCGCCGAGGTTGACGACGACGAAGGCGAGCAGGATGAAGTTGGCGCCGACCTCCGGGAAGATCGGGAAGAAGGTCGCGAGCAGCACCCCGGCCGCACCTGCGCAGGCCGCGCCGATGCCCCAGGCGAGCGCGAACATGCGGTGCGAATCGATGCCCATCAGCTGCGCGGCCTCCTTGTCGGCGGCGGTGGCTTCGAGCGCCGCGCCGAGCCGGGTGCGCGTCAGGAAGAAGTGCACCAGCGCGGTGACCACGATCGCGCCGAGCCCCGCCACCAGCTGCGGCCGGCCGAGCTGGATGCCGGCCAGCTTGACGCTGCCGCTGACCCACGAACCCTCGATCGAGCGGAAGTCGGGCTTCCACAGGAACTGCGCGACGCCGCGCAACAGGATCATCAGCCCGAAGGTGGTGAAGATCTGGCTGAGCATCGGCGCATCGGTGATGCGGCGGATCACCAGCTTGTAGAGCAGCACGCCGAACGCGAACAGCATCAGCACCGTGAGCGGCAGCGTCAGCAGCGGGTCGAGCGCGAACAGCGCGAACAGCCAGAAGCTCGCGTACATGCCGAGCATCAGGAACTCGCCGTGCGCGAAGTTCACGATGTCCATCACGCCGAAGATCATCGTGAGGCCGATCGCGACCAACGCATAGATCAGCCCGATCAACACGCCGGACGCGAGGGTCTGGAGCAGGATTTCTGCGGTCATGATGGAGGTCCCGTGGGCCTGGTTACTTGCGCTGGTCCCACTTCGGCATCGGCCACGTGACCTCGCGCGTCGCCAGGTTGAACGGGTACACCGTGTTGTACTTGCCGTCGATGATCTGCACCAGGATGCCGCGGCCCAGCGTGTTCTGGCCGGTGCTGTCGAACTTGACGCCCTTCCACGGCATGATCAGGTTCTCGGCGCGCAGGTCGGTTTCCGACAGTGCCTTGCGGATCGCTTCCGGCTCGGTGGAGGCGGCGCGGTTGATCGCATCGGCCAGCACCATCAGCCCGGTGAAGGTGCGCGACGAGTTGCCGGTGAAGTTGGCCTTGTAGCGCGCGAGGAACAGGTCGTTGACCTGCTTGATCAGCGGGTTGCGCGTGGCCAGGTCGAGCGCCCACACCTCGCGCGTGATCACGTACTCGGCGTCCTTGCCCAGCGTCTTGATGAACTCGGTGTCGGTGAAGCCGGCGTTGTTCGCGAGGATCATGTCCGGCGAGAAGCCCAGCTCCTTGTAGGTCTTCATCGACAGCAGCGCGTCACCCAGGTACGACGACTGCATCACCAGCGACGGGTTGGCCGCCTTCAGCGTCTGCACTTCCGACGTGAGCTGCGTGCTCTTGGCCGGGTAGGTGACCTGCTTGACCAGGTTGTAGCCCTTCTCGGGCGCGAGCCTGGCCTGCAGCTTGGTGGTCTCGTTGCCCCACAGCGTGTTCTCGTTGAAGGTCGCGATCGCGCCGATCTTGAAGTTCTTCTTTGCCTCCAGCTCCTTCAGGAAGTCGAAGAAGTTGTGCACGAACAGGTCGTCATGCGGCGTGGTGCGGAAGAACCACTTGAAGTTGCGCGCCGTCAGCGAGGCCGACGACGACTCCGGGTTCAGGAAGGGCACGCCGTAGCGCTCGGCCACCTGGCTCGCGGTGGCGGTGACGTTGCTGTTGTAGGCGCCGACGAGCGCGACCACCTTTTCCTGCGTGATCAGCCGCTCGGCCTCGGTCGCGCCGGTCTGCGGGTTGCCCTGGTGGTCGGCGAACACCAGCTTGATCTTCGCGCCCTTCAGCTTCGGCAGGCCACCGCCGGCGGCGAACGGCAGGTCGGCGATGCCCTTCGCCCCGTTGTTGATGATGTCGGCGGCCAGCTCCAGCGCGTTCTTCAGCTCGGCGCCGGTCGACGCGGCCGGGCCGGTCAGCGGGTAGATCACGCCGATCTTCACCTCGGCCGATTGCGCGCGCGCGCCGGTGCCGAAACCCAGACCGAACAAGGTGGCGCCCAGCGCCTGGAGAACGCTTCTGCGCGGTTGCGGACGCGGTTGCGAATGTTGCATGGGGACTGCTCCTGGTAGGGATGAAGAAAGAACGGGAACTCAGAGACTGGCGATGTGCGTGTTCAAGAGATCGGTGATCAGCATCGCGCCGGGTGCGTGCGTGATGCAGAACTCAGGGCGGGCCTGCGTGATCGCGGCCTGCGGCGTCACGCCGCAGGCCCAGAACACCGGCAGCTCGCCGGGCAGCACGTCGACGGCATCGCCGTAGTCGGGGCGGGTGATGTCGGCGATGCCGATCTGCGCCGGGTCGCCCAGGTGCACCGGCGCGCCGTGCACCGACGGGAAGCGCGAGGTGACCTGCACCGCGCGGATCGCGTCGGCCGCGGTCAGCGGACGCATCGACACCACCATCGGCCCATGGAACGGCCCGGCCGCCACGGTGGGGATATTCGTGCGGTACATCGCGACGTTGCGGTTCTGCGCGACGTGGCGCAGCGGCACGCCGGCATCGAGCAGCGCCTGCTCGAACGAGAACGAGCAGCCGATCACGAAGCTGACCAGGTCGTCGCGCCACAGCGTGGTGATGTCGGCGACCTCGTCGACCAGCTCGCCATGGCGCCACACGCGGTAGCGCGGCACGTCGCTGCGGATGTCGATGTCGTGGCCCAGCGTCGGCAGCATCGGGTCGCCGGGTTCGGAAACGGCCAGCACCGGGCACGGCTTCGGGTTGCGTTGGCAGAAGCGCAGGAAGTCGTTCGCGAGGGCCTGCGGCAGGACCACCAGGTTGCCTTGCACATGGTCGTCGGCCAGGCCGCTGGTGTGGGTGGCGTGGCGGCCGGCGCGGATCTCGGCGCGGGCTCGCGATGCACTGGAGGACTTCTGTTCAGGCTTCATGACAAGACCCTGGCGGCAGGTGGGTTTGCGAATGGGGCGGATTGTGTTGGCCTCGGGCACGCCGCCGCAAACAAGAAATTTTTTTCTCAGCTCATCGATTTTTTCGATGAGCCAACTTGGGGTTTTCACCCATTTTTGGTGCGCTTCCTGGGGGCCTTCACTCCGGTCTTCGGCACGCCGATGTAGTCGAACACGGCGTCCAGCACGTCGATCGCGACCGACGAAGTCGGGTCGTCGCGCCAGCTCGCATGCACCGGCAAGGGGAGCAGCGGCACCTCGCAGGCCAGCGGCTTGATCGGCAGGCGCTCGGCGAGCCGCAGCACCGCGGCCAGCGGCAGCGTCGCGATGCCGATGCCGCCCTCCACCAGCTGCACCATCGCCGAGATCGACGAGATGGCGTGGACCCGCCGCGGCTCCAGCCCGGCCTCGCGGAACAGGTCGAGCAGCGCGACGTGCGGTTGCGAGCCGCGCTGGAAGGTCAGCAGCTCCAGCTGCGCCAGGTCGGCAAGCGCGTAGCGGCGCTTGCGGTGCAGGTCCTTGTGGCCGACGAACACCATCTCCATCGGCGGCAGCGCGCGGCTGCGCAGGTTCTCGCCGGAGGTCGGCAGCGCGGCGAAGGCGAGGTCGAGCGCGCCGCGCTGCACCTGGTCGACCAGCACCGGCGTGGTTTCGACCGTCAGCTCGAGCGCGAAATCGGGGTTGGTGCTGCGCATGTGCTGCACCCAGTCGATCAGCCAGGAGTGCAGCACCGATTCGATGACGCCGATGCGCAGCGAGACGGTGCGCTGCGTGCCGCCCGCGCCGGCGCCCATCTCGGCCTTGATCTCGCGGTGCAGCGCGAGCAGGCGCTGCGCATGCGTGAAGAAGCGCAAGCCCCCGACGGTCAGGCGGAACTGCTTGTCGCGCCGGTCCAGCAGCAGCACGCCCAACTCTTCCTCCAGCGCGGCGATACGGCTGGACATCGCCGATTGCGTGATGAACAGCTTTTCGGCGGCGCGCGAGACGCTCTTCAGCGTGACGACCCAGTAGAAGGCTTCGACGAAACGGTGGTTCATGGGCGAAGGAACGCTGCGGCGAAAGAAAGCATTGTCCTCAGAAGAGACGTCGTCCTTCAGGATTTCCAGGATGGGGCATCACGTCCGCTCTCGCCGACGGCACCCAGTTCACGCTCGATCTGCTCCACGCTGGGGAGGCTGGTCCGCAGATCGGCCGGCAGCGCTTCGACCAGTTGATACTCGGCCACCCCGATGGGCCTGTTCGAGTCGCGCAGGGCGTACTCAGCGACCACTCGATTCTTGGTACGGCACAGCAGAAGGCCGATGGTCGGTCCGTCATGCTCCGACTTGAACTGGGCATCAACCGCCGAAAGATAGAAGCCCAACTGTCCGGCGTGCTCAGGCTTGAAGGCGCCGGCCTTGAGTTCCACCACCACGTAGCTGTGCAATTTGAGGTGGTAGAACAACAGGTCGACGTAGAAATCCTCGCCACCCACTTCAAGATGCAGTTGACGCCCGACAAAGGCGAAACCCGCCCCGAGTTCCAGCAAGAAGCGTGAGATGTGCTGGACAAGGGCCTGTTCGATCGAGCGCTCGTCCGCCTCCTTGCCCACCTCCAGAAAATCGAAGAGGTAGGGGTCTTTCAATGCGTGGCGCGCCAAGTCGGACTGAGGGGGCGGCAATGCGGATCCGAAATTGGTGACAGCTTGACCTTCGCGAGCCAGCGCATTGCCGTCGATCTGCATCGTCAGGACGTTGCGCGACCATCCTTGCTCGATGGCACGCTGCGCGTACCGCAGCCGAGTAGGTTGGTCTTTCAGTTTGCTCAGCAGCACGAGGTTGTGGCCCCACGGCAATTGTCCAACAAGCTGTTGGACAATTTGGCCGTCACGCCAAGCGTCGGCGAACGCTCGCATGTACATCAGGTTGGCACGTGAGAAGCCCTTCATCTGGGGAAAGGCATTGTGCAGATCGTGGGCGAGCCGGTCGATGACCTTGGCACCCCATCCCTGGTGGGCTTGGCGAGCAAGAATGTCGCGACCGATCTGCCAGTACAACAACACAAGTTCCTGGTTTGCTGCCACCACGGTCCGCTGCTGCGCCGTCTGTATGCGCGCCTTCAACTCGATGAACCAATCCACATAGCCTGCAGGTGGCTCAACGAATGACGAGGGAACCTGCTCGATGGCAGGCGCGCTGCCGGAAGGAGACTTGCTTGCCATGCCGTGAGCTCTTGGGGTCGATTGATTGGCCCCAACAGCCCGGGCACGTCGCGCGATCCTAGGAAAACAAAAGGCCTTTCGGCTCCTCACTTTCTACACAGTCCGTCCGTGGAACAGAGCTTGCTAAGCGTAGAAGCCCGTATGGTCGCGCAGCAGCAAGCTGCTTAACCTAGCGGGCATCAACCTCTGGAGTCTCCCGATGAGCGTGCGTCTTCCGCTGCTGGCTTGCGTGTTCTCCGCTGCCCTGTCCCTCCCGGCCGCGGCCCAGACCAAATGGGACCTGCCGGCCGCCTACCCGGCCAGCAACTTCCACACCGAGAACCTGACCCAGTTCGCCGCCGATGTCGACAAGGCCACAGCCGGCAAGCTGAAGATCACCGTGCATGCCAATGCCTCGCTGTTCAAGGCGCCCGAGATCAAGCGCGCGGTGCAGGGCGGCCAGGCGCAGATCGGCGAGATCCTGCTGGTCAACTACCAGAACGAGTGGCAGATCTTCGGTGCCGACGGCCTGCCCTTCCTCGCCGACAGCTACGACGAATCGGCCAAGCTCTACAAGGCGCAGAAGCCGGTGCTCGACAAGAAGCTCGCCGAGCAGGGAATGATGCTGCTCTACGCGGTGGCCTGGCCGCCGCAGGGCATCTACGTCAAGAAGCCGATCAACTCGGCCGCCGACCTGAAGGGCGTCAAGTGGCGCGCCTACAGCCCGGCCACCTCGCGCATCGCCGAGCTCGTCAACGCGCAGCCGGTCACGGTGCAGGCGGCCGAGCTGTCGCAGGCCATGGCCACCGGCGTGATCGAGTCGTACATGTCGTCCGGCTCGACCGGCTACGACACCAAGACCTACGAGCACATCAAGTACTTCTACGACACCCAGGCCTGGCTGCCGAAGAACGCGGTGCTGGTCAACAAGGCCGCGTTCGACGCGCTCGACAAGCCCACCCAGGCCGCGCTGCTGAAGGCCGGCGCCGACGCCGAGGCGCGCGGCTGGGCGCTGTCGAAGAGCAAGAACACCGAGTACCTCGAGCTGCTGAAGAAGAACGGCATGACCATCCTGCCGCCGTCCGCGCAACTCAAGTCCGACCTGAAGAAGGTCGGCGACACGATGCTGCAGGAGTGGCTGCAGAAGGCCGGCCCCGAAGGCCAGGCCATCGTCGACGCCTACCGCAAGCCGTGAGCGCGGCGCTGCGCCGCGGGCTGGACGCGCTGTACGACGCCAGCGCCGCGCTCGCCGCGGTCTTCATGGTCGGGCTGCTGCTGGCCGTGCTGCTGTCGATCGTCAGCCGGCAGCTGCACTTCAACGTGCCGGGCGTCGACAGCTACGCCGGCTACCTGATGGCCGCCACCGGCTTCCTCGCGCTCGCCCACACGCTGAAGCAGGGCGAGCACATCCGCGTGACGCTGCTGCTCAATGCGCTGAAGGGCGCAGCGCGCCGGCGCCTGGAGCTGTGGGCGCTGGGCGCCGCGAGCGCGCTGGCGCTGATGGCGGCGTTCTACGCCTGCAAGCTGGTCTGGCAGTCGTACGTGTTCCACGACATCTCGACCGGCAACGACGCGATGCCGCTGTGGATCCCGCAGCTGAGCATGGCCGCCGGCAGCGTGGTGCTCGCGGTCGCGTTCGTCGACGAGCTGGTGCTGGAAATCCTCGGCCGGCGCGTGGTGCCGGTGTCCGAAGAGGCGAGCCGCAATGAATGACCTGATGGTGACGACGCTGCTGATCGCGTCGCTGTTCCTGATCCTCGGCAGCGGCGTGTGGATCGGGCTGACGCTGTCGGGCGTCGCGTGGATCGGCATGCAGCTGTTCAGCTCGCGGCCGGCGGGCGACGCGATGGCGGTGACGATCTGGGGCTCGGCCTCGAGCTGGACGCTGACCGCGCTGCCGCTGTTCATCTGGATGGGCGAGATCCTGTTCCGCACCCGGCTCAGCCAGGACATGTTCAAGGGCCTCGCGCCGTGGATGCAACGGTTGCCCGGCCGCTTGCTGCACACCAACGTGGTCGGCTGCGCGATCTTCGCGGCGGTGTCGGGCTCGAGCGCGGCCACCTGCGCCACCATCGGCAAGATGAGCCTGCCCGAACTGAAACGCCGCGGCTACCCCGACGCGATGGCGATCGGCTCGCTGGCCGGCGCGGGCACGCTGGGGCTGCTGATCCCGCCGTCGATCATCATGATCGTCTACGGCGTGACGGCCGACGTCTCGATCTCGCAGCTGTTCATCGCCGGCGTGCTGCCGGGCGCGCTGCTGGCGCTGATCTTCTCCGGCTACATCGCGCTGTGGTCGCTGCGCCACCCCGAGCAGATCCCGCCGCCCGACGCGCCGATGAGCCTGCGCGAAAAGCTCGAGGCCTCGCGCAGCCTGATTCCGGTGGTGCTGCTGATCGCCGCGGTGCTGGGCTCGATCTACGCCGGCATCGCCACCGCCACCGAGGCCGCGGGGCTGGGCGTGCTGGGCTCGCTGATCCTGTCGGCGCTGCAAGGCTCGTTGACGTGGAGCACCTTCAAGCAGTCGCTGATGGGCGGCACGCGGCTGTACTGCATGATCGCGCTGATCCTGTCGGGTGCGGCGTTCCTGACGCTCGCGATGGGCTACATCGGCCTGCCGCGCCACCTCGCCGAATGGATCGCGACGCTGGGGCTGAGCCCGTTCGGGCTGATCCTGATGCTGACCGCGTTCTACGTGGTCCTCGGCTGCTTCCTCGACGGCATCTCGATGGTGGTGCTGACGATGGGGGTGATCATGCCGACGGTGCAGAAGGCCGGCATCGACCCGCTGTGGTTCGGCATCTTCATCGTGATCGTCGTCGAGATGGCCCAGGTGACGCCGCCGGTGGGCTTCAACCTGTTCGTGCTGCAGGGCATGACGCGCCGCGAGATCGGCTTCATCGCGAAGACCGCCTTCCCGTTCTTCCTGCTGATGGTGCTGATGGTGGTGCTGCTGTACCTGTTCCCGCAGATCATCACGTTCCTGCCGGACCAGATGAAAAGCTAGTACCTGCTCCCCACGCGGAGATGGCGGCCCAAAGACCGTCAATTCGTCGCTTTGTACAGGGGGTGGTACTTCTACGATGCCAGGGCGGAAAACTGTTCCGCGCCCTGGCGCGCCGGCCTGTCCGCACGCGCCCGTCCTTCAAAGGATGGACCCCGTGTCCGATCTGACGACTCCGCCGAACTGGGTCCTGGACCTGCCGCCCCTCTCGGATCCGCCCGCGCCCGCGCCCGCGCCCGCGCCGGCCGAGAAGGCCCGCCATGAAGGCTTTCGCTGGCCGACGCCGCCGTTCGCCGCCTACCCCGATGCGCTGGAGCAGAACCAGCCGCAGGCCTGCCGCATCGTCGGCCTGAACGACCGCGAGATGAACGGCCGGCTGATCTTCTTCGTGCCGGAAGAGACCGTCGCGCATGTGCAGGTGCCCCCGGCGCGCACGACGATGGCGCTGCGCTTCACGCAGTTCCGCAGCCTGTGCGTCGTCGAGCCGCTGAAGCCCGCCAGCGACGCCAGCGGCGACCCGCACGCCGGCATGCTGGAGCACCGCCCCTCCAGCCGCTACAAGGTGACGCTCAAATCCGCCGCACTGCTCGAAGGCGACACCATCGGCCACGTCGAGACGGCGCACGGCCTGTTCCTGTTCCCGCCGATCGATGCCGAGGGCAGCGTGCAGCGCCTGTTCGTGCCGCGCGACGCCTACCAGAGCTTCGAGATCGGCGAGCGCATCGGCGACCTGCTGGTCGCCGAGAAGATGGCGACGCCACAGCAGGTGGCCCAGGCCGCCGACATGCAGCAGCAGCTGCGCAGCCAGAAGCTCGGCGACATCCTCGTCTCGCGCCAGATCGTCACGCCCAACCAGCTGCTCAGCGCGATCGAACAGCAGGCCAAGATGCCGATGGTGCGCATCGGCGAGGCGCTGACCTCGCTCGGCCTGGTCAGCGAAGAACAGCTGCAGGACGCGCTCTCGCAGCAGAAGAACGACCGCAACGTGCCACTGGGCGAGCTGCTGGTGCGCATGGGCACCGTCTCGCGCGAGGACCTGCAGACGGCGCTCGCCCGCAAGATGGGCTACCCGGTCGTCAACGTCAACGCCTTCCCGGTCGAGCCCGAGGCGCTGCGCAAGCTGCCCTATGCGGCCGCCGCGCGGCTGCAGGTGCTGCCGCTGCTGATCCGCGAAGGCCGGCTGGTGATCGCGATCGACGACCCGGCGCGCCGCCGCAGCGCGGTCGACGAGGTCGAGTTCATGGCACAGATGAAGATCGTGCCGGTGCTCGCGCTCGGCCACTCGGTGGCCGACACCATCTTCGCCGCCTACGAGAAGATCGGCGCCGCCAACCACCAGGCGGCCAACGGCGACTCGCCCGACAAGCCGATCGAGTTCGTCGCCGCCGACACCGGCAAGCTGATGGAGACGCTCGAGAAGGAGCACTCCGGCCTGCCCGGCTTCGAGGACGAGCGGCAGATCGAGCAATCCGACAACTCGCTGGTGCGCCTGATCAACAACATGATCATCGAGGCGCACAAGGAAGGCGTCTCCGACATCCACATCGAGAGCTACCCCGGCCGCGACAAGATCAAGGTCCGCTTCCGCAAGGACGGCACGCTGCGCACCCACCTGGAGCTGCCGCCGAACTACCGCAATGCGTTGATCGCCCGCATCAAGATCATGTGCGACCTCGACATCTCCGAGCGCCGCAAGCCGCAGGACGGCAAGATCAACTTCGCCAAGTTCTCGCCCCAGCACAAGATCGAGCTGCGCGTGGCCACCATCCCGACCAACAGCGGTTTGGAGGACGTGGTGATGCGGATCCTCGCGTCGGCCAAGCCGATCCCGCTCGACAACCTGGGCTTGAGCCCGTGGAACCTGAAGCACCTGAAGGAGGCGATGGAGCGCCCCTACGGGCTGGTGCTGTGCGTCGGCCCGACCGGCTCGGGCAAGACGACCACGCTGCACTCGGCGCTCAGCCACATCAACGTGCCCGAGCGCAAGATCTGGACCGCCGAGGACCCGGTCGAAATCACCCAGCCCGGCCTGCGCCAGGTGCAGGTCAACCCGAAGATCGACTGGACCTTCGCGAAGGCGCTGCGGGCCTTCCTGCGGGCCGACCCGGACGTGATCATGGTCGGTGAAATGCGCGACGGCGAAACCGCCCAGATGGGCGTCGAAGCCTCGCTGACGGGACATCTGGTCCTGTCCACATTGCACACCAACAGCGCGCCGGAGACCGTCACGCGGCTCATCGACATGGGTCTGGACCCGTTCAACTTTGCAGACTCCCTGCTGGGTGTGCTGGCACAACGGTTGGTGAGACGTTTGTGCCCCCACTGCCGTGTGTCAGGGTTGGCATCGACCGAACAAATCGACGAGCTTCTGCACGATTACTTGCATATCTGTCCGCAAGATCACCCTCGGTTCCAACCAGACGTGATCCGAGCAGAATGGACAGAGCGCTTCGGCCAGAACGGCCACTTGATGCACCACCACAGTCCCGGCTGCGACAAATGCGGCGGCACGGGGCAGCGTGGTCGTGCGGGCCTGCACGAGCTGATGATCGTGTCGCGCGAGTTGCGCCGGCTGATCCAGACCAGCGCGCGCGCCGAGCAGCTGCTGCAGTGCGCGCTGCTCGAGGGCATGCGCACGCTGCGCCAGGATGGCATCGAGAAGGTGCTGCAGGGCGTGACCAGCCTGGCCGAGGTGCGGGCGACCAGCAACAGCTGACCCGGTCGCCCACCGGCCGCGGCGGGAGCGCGCGGCCATGAAGCTGATCGCTGCCTCGGCCGGATCGGGCACCGCCGCCGCCGCCCCACGCCGCGACAAGCTGCGCCTGGGCGACGTGCTGCTGGCGCAGCGCCTGATCTCCGAAGAGCAGCTCACGCTGGCCCTCGAACTGCAGAACACCAGCGGCCGCAAGCTCGGCCGCGTGCTGATCGAGCGCGGCGCGCTGACCGAAGAAGCGCTGGCCCATGCACTGGCCCGCCAGTTGCGCGCGCCGGTGGTCAACCTGAACAGCTACCCGCTGAAGGGCGAGCTGGTGCGCCAGCTCGGCGAGGCCGCGGCACGGCGCCACCGCGCGATCGTGCTCGAAGACCGCGGCGACCACCTGCTGGTGGCGTTCTCCGATCCGCTCGACCTGGTGTCGCATGACGACGTCGCGCGGCTGCTCAAGCGCAGCATCCAGGTCGCCGTGGTGCCCGAGAGCCAGCTGACGCCGGCCTTCGACCGCCACTACCGCCGCACCGACGAGATCTCAGGCCTCGCGAAGGCGCTCGAGAAAGACCTCGGCGATGCAGTCGATTTCGGCGCGCTGCAGGAGTCCGTCGGCCAGGAAGGCGCGCCGGTCGTGCGGCTGCTGCAATCGGTGTTCGAGGACGCGATGATGATCGGCGCGTCCGACGTGCACCTCGAGCCGCAGGAGAACGAGCTGCTGATCCGCAGCCGCATCGACGGCGTGCTTCAGACGCAGACGCAGGCCGACAAGCGCATCGCCGGGGCGCTGACGCAGCGCCTGAAGCTGATGGCCAACCTCGACATCTCCGAGAAGCGCCTGCCGCAGGACGGCCGCTTCACGCTGCGGCTGCGCGGCCGCACGATCGACGTGCGGCTGTCGACGCTGCCCAGCCAGTACGGCGAATCGGTCGTGATGCGGCTGCTCGGCCAGAGCAGCGAGGTGCGGCGCCTCGACGACATCGGCATGCCGGCCGACATGCTGGCGCGCTTTCGCGAGCTGCTCGGCCGCAGCACCGGCACCGTGCTCGTCACCGGCCCGACCGGCTCGGGCAAGACGACCACGCTGTACGCCGCGCTCGCCGAACTCGACGCGAGCAGCCAGAAGATCATCACCGTCGAAGACCCGGTGGAGTACCGGCTGCCCGGGCTGACGCAGGTGCAGGTCAACGACAAGATCGAACTCACGTTCGCCCGCGTGCTGCGCGCCACGCTGCGCCAGGATCCCGACGTGATCCTGGTCGGCGAGATGCGCGACACCGAGACCGCCGAGATCGGCCTGCGCGCGGCGATCACCGGCCACCTGGTGCTGTCGACGCTGCACACCCGCGACGCCGCGAGCACGCCGTACCGGCTGCTCGACATGGGCGTGCCGGCCTTCATGGTCGCGACCGCGCTGCAGGCGGTGATCGCGCAGCGCCTGGTGCGCCGCAACTGCATCCACTGCACGCGCCCGCACGACGCGTCGCCGCAAGAGGCCGCCTGGCTCGGCCTGATGACCGGCGACAGCGCCCTGCCGACCCAGCGCGGGCGCGGTTGCATGGCCTGCAACGGCACCGGCTACGCCGGCCGGCTCGGCGTCTACGAGATGCTCGAGATGGACGCCACGCTGGCGCAGACCGCCACCCACGGCGACCCCGCCACCTTCCTGGCCGCGGCGCGCGCACGCATGCACGACCGCACGCTCGCGCACCGGGCCGCCGACCTGGTGCGTGCCGGCCAGACCTCGATCGCCGAAGCAATGCGGCTGACCAGCGAATTCGACTAGGGCCTGTCAACACCATGGATCGCTTCGACTGGAAGGGACGCAACGCCCGCGGCGAGCTGATCACCGGCACGCTGAACGCAGGCAGCGAGGCGGCGGTCGCCGACCAGTTGCTGGCCGGTGGCGTGACGCCGGTGACCATTGCGCCGAACGGCGACGTCGCGGCACTCGCGCGGCCTGCGTGGTGGCAAGCGCTGCGCAGCCACCCGATCACGCCCGAAGACACGCTGGTGCTGGCGCGCCAGCTGTACTCGCTGCTGCGCGCCGGCGTGCCGCTGCTGCGGGCGCTGGCCGGCCTGCAGGCCTCGGCCGTGAAGCCAGGGCTGGCGCTGATGCTGGCCGACGTGCGCGCCTCGCTCGACCAGGGCCGCGAACTGTCGGTCGCGCTGGCGCGCCATCCGCAGGTGTTCTCGGGCTTCTTCATCGCGATGACGCGGGTCGGCGAAATGACAGGCCGCCTGCCGGAGGTGTTCCAGCGCCTGGCCGAGCACATCGAGTTCGAGATGGACATCCGCGCCCGCATCCGCCAGGCGCTGCGCTACCCGGCGATGGTGGTGGTGGCGATGGGCATCGCGCTGGTGGTCATCAACATCTTCGTGCTGCCGACCTTCGCGACGGTGTTCGCCGGCTTCAAGGCGCAGCTGCCGCTGATGACGCGATTGCTGCTCGGCTTCTCGGCCTTCACGCTTGCGTGGTGGCCGGCGCTGCTGTTCGCGGGCTCGGGCGGCTTCGTCGCGCTGCGCAGCTGGCTGGCCACGCCGGACGGCCGCTACCGCTGGGACCGCGTGAAGCTGCGGCTGCCGATCGCCGGGCCGATCGTGCTGAAGGCCACGCTGGCCCGCTTCGCGCGCAGCTTCGCGCTGGCATCGCGCAGCGGCATTCCGCTCAGCCAGGCGATGACGGTGGTCGCGCAGACCGTCGACAACGCCTGGATCGCGAGCCGCATCGAGCAGATGCGCGACGGCGTCGAGCGCGGCGGCAGCCTGTCGCGCTGCGCGGCGGCCGCCGGCATCTTCACGCCGGTGGTGCTGCAGATGATCGCGGTCGGCGAGGAAACCGGCGAACTCGACACGCTGCTGGTCGAGATCGCCGGCATGTACGAGCGCGAGACCGCCTACGGCATCCAGGGCCTGGCCGCCGCGATCGAGCCGCTGCTGCTGCTGGTGATCGCCGGGCTGGTGCTGGTGCTGGCGCTCGGCGTCTTCCTGCCGCTGTGGAGCCTCGGGCAGGCGGCGATGGGCCGGGGCGGTTGATCTGTACCCCTCCAGCCGCACCTTGACACCCCGATAAGTCCGTCATGCGCCCCCAGCCATCCCACCCTGCCCGCGAGACCGGCCTGTCGCTGATCGAGCTGGTCGTGTTCATGGTGGTGCTGAGTGCCGCGCTGGCCGGCGTGCTGCGGGTGTTCATCCAGGCCGGCGCGCACAGCGCCGACCCGCTGCAGCGGCGCCAGGCGCTGGCGATCGCCGAATCGCTGCTCGAGGAGATCGAGCTGATGCCGTACACGTACTGCGATCCGGACGATGCGAACGCCGCCGTCGCTGTTACCAGCACCGCGGAATGCGCGGGCCAGGTCGAGGCCATGGGCCCGGAAAGCGGCGAGACCCGCTTCGCGTCGCCGCAGTTCGACAACGTCAACGATTACCACGGCTACGCGATGACCGGCATCGTCGACATCACGAACACACCGATCGCCGCGCTGTCGGGCTATTCGGCCTCGGTGACGGTCGCGGCCGCGGCGCAGGGCAACAGCTTCTACTCGGTGACGGCCGCCGACAACGTGGTGCTGAAGATCACCGTCACCGTCACCAGCCCGGACGGCAACAGCCTGGCCCTCGACGGCTACCGGAGCTTCCATGCGCCGTCGCCTGCGATCTGAAGGCTTCACGCTGGTCGAGGCGGTGGTCGTCATCGCGATCACCGGCGTGCTCGCGGCGATCGTCGCGCGCTTCATCGTGCAGCCGGTCCAGCTCTACCTCGCGACCGTCGCGCGCGCCGCGCTGGTCGACAGCGCCGACCTGGCGCTGCGCCGCATCGAGGCCGACCTGCGCACCGCGCTGCCGAACAGCGTGCGCGTCGCCTCGTCGGGCCGCACGATCGAGCTGATCCCGACCACCGGCGCGGCCCGCTACCGCAGCGAAGGCACCGACCGGCTGGAGTTCGGCACGGTCGACACCTCGTTCGACCTCGTCGGCCCGCCGCTGGTGATGGCGAGCAGCCAGCAGCTGGTGTTCTTCAACCTCGGCAGCGGGGTCCCCGGCTCGGACGCCTACGCTGCGAACGGCAGCGCCACCGAGCAGGCCGCTTCGAACCGGCGCACCGCGACCAACGCCGCCGGCTCGGCCACGGCGATCACGCTGAGTTCGCTGGCCGGTCTGCCGGTGATGGACTTCGCTGCGCCCTACCGGGTGTTCGCGGTCGACACGCCGGTCAGCTACCGCTGCGACCTCACGGCCGGCACGCTGACCCGCCACACCGGCTACGGCTTCCAGGCGAGCCAGCCGGACCCGCCTTCCGGCGGCAGTGCCAGCGTGCTGGCCAGCGGCGTCACCGCCTGCCGGTTCGCCTACGACGCGGCGGCCATCGCGATGAGCAGCGGCCTCGTCAGCCTGCAGTTGACGCTGGCCACCAGCACGCCCTCGGGCACCGAAAGCATCACCCTCCACCACGAGGCCCATGTCACCAATGTGCCATGACCTCGGTCCTCGCAGCCGTCGCCGCCGCGCCCCGCACTCCGGGTTCTCGATGGTGTCGGTGGTGTTCATCCTGGTCGTGCTGGCCGCGCTCGGCGCGGCGATGGCCGCCGTCAGCCAGCGCCAGCACCTGGCCGCCGCGAGCGACCTGCAGGCCGCGCGCGCCTACCAGGCGGCGCGTGCCGGGCTCGAATGGTGGGCCTACTGGCAGAGCAAGGTGGGCGGTGCGACCGGCGCCTGCATGGCCACCAACAGCATCGTGCCCGGCGGCAACCTGGCCGGCTTCACCGTCACGCTGAGGTGCACCCGCGCGCAGGGCACCGACGGCAGCACCACGCTGACGTTCTGGACCCTGGTCGCCAACGCCTGCAACGCGCCGAGCAGTGGCGCCTGCCCAGCCACCGGCAGCGTGGATGCGACGTATGTCGAGCGCCAGATCACGTGGACGCTGACCGAATGAAGACGCCGCTGCACCTCGTGGTCCTGCTGGCGCTGGGGTGCGCCAGCCTGCCGTCGGCGGCCGCCGAAGTGCGCGGCGTGCGGGCCGAGTACTTCAACATGTACCACGCCGACACGACGTTTCCGACCACGCAGGCGGTGGTGGACCGCATCGAGGACAACATCAATGTCAGCGCCCTCTCGGGCTCGCCGGCGCCCAACATCAATGCAACCAACCACCTGGTGCGCTACACCGGGTTCGTGCTGGTGCCCAGCAACGGCACCTACACCTTCGAGTCGAGGAACGATGACGGCGCGCGACTGTATGTCGATTGCGACCAGAGCGGCGACTTCCAGTCCGGCGAATTGCTGGTCGACGACTGGGGCGTCCATTCGAGCCCCTCCGTCAGCAGCGGCAGTTGCTCCAACCTGGTCGCGGGGCAACGCTACGCATTTCGCTACGAGTTCCTCAAGTACTCGGGCACCGCGACCGCGATGCTGAAATGGCGCGGCCCGTCGCCGCTCACGTCGACCGCGGTGGTCATCCCGAAGAGCGACGGCAGCATGGGCCTCACGACCAACGTGACGGACAGCAGTGCCCCGGCGATCACATCGGCCGACGTCCGCTGCGGCGCCACCACCTCGGTGGAGGTGGTCTTCTCCGAGCAGCTCGACAGCAGCTCCGCCCAGACCGCCGGCAACTACAGCCTGAGCGGCGGCTACGGCGTCACGGCCGCCGCGCTGCAGCCCGACCGCAAGACCGTGTGGCTCACGGTGTCGCCTGCGATCACCGGGGCGTCCGTGCTCACCGTCAGCAATGTCGGCGATGTGGCCACGCCGATGAACGCGATCACCGGCAGTGCGTCGGCCGGCGTCGGCTACTCGACCGGGATCGCCAGCGGACTGAACGCCACCTACTACGACCAGCAGGGAAGCACCCCCGGCTCGTACTTCACCGGCACCACCAAGACGACCACGGCCTCCCAGATCAATACCTCCTCGACCACCGCCGTGCCGATCAGCGGCATTCCCGCCACCTACTTCTCGGTGCGCTGGAAGGGCCTCATCCTTTTTTCGACCGCAGGCGACTACACGCTCAAGATCGGCTTCGACGACGGCGGCCACCTGTACCTCAGCGACACGCTGCTGCTGGACGACTGGGCCTCCGGTGCCGACCTGAGCACCACCGTCACGAAGTCGGCGTCGACCTACGCGCCGATCACGGTCGAGCACTACAACGACTCCAGCGTCTACAAGCAAAGACTCACGTGGACGATACCGGGCAGTTCCACCGAGGTCGCGGTGCCGGCCAACCGGCTTTTCCACTGCGTGATGCACGCGGCGGCCCGCTTCACCCTGTCGGCAGCCAGCTCGAACTGCTCCACCTGCGCCGCCACCGAGCTCACGCTCACTGCCGTCGACACCAGCGGCAATACCGTCAACAACTACACCGGCACGGCGACCTTGAGCACGTCCAGCGGCCGTGGCGACTGGAGCGCGGGCGCGAGCCCGGTGCCTTCGGGCACCCTGGACAACGGCACGGCCAACGACGGCGCCGCCACCTACACCTTCGCGCCCGGCGACCTCGGCGTCGTCAAGCTGAAGCTCGGCCACACGCTCGCTCAAGACCTCACCGTGACGGCCAGCGACACGACGATCAGCGGATCGAGCGTCACCTCGGGCACGCTGTCCTTCCGCGACAACGCGTTCTCGTTCGCCGAAGACGCCTCCAACAAGATCAGCGGCAGCGACATCGCGGTCGCCGGCCGCCCGCACGACTACACCGTGTCGCTGATCAAGAAGGACCCGAGCACCGGCAGCTGTGGCGTCGCCACCGATTTCAGCGGCAACCGCGCAGTGAAAATGTGGCGCACCGACAGCGGGGGCAGCTGGACGGCACCCATCGCCAGTCCCAACTCGTTGGTCCTTCCGAACTTGACCGTTCCGTCAGCGCAGCCGTCGTCGAACAACCTGACCTTGGTCTTCGAGTCCGGCGTCGCGAGCGTCAAACTGACAACTTCCGACATCGGCCGATACAGCTTCGACCTGCGCGACGACAGCCTGAGCTACGCCAGCACCTCCGTCATCGGCAGCAGCAACGCGGTGACGGTGCGGCCTTTCGCAATCGTCGTTCAAGGGTTGACACTGGGCGGCAACGGCAACCCCGGCGGCTCGGCAGCCACGGAGGGCGTGTTCGGCAAGGCAGGCAGCAGCTTCCAGGCCACGGTGGGGGCCTATCGCTGGACATCCGCGATGCTGACCAATGGCACCGACGCCAACGACGACGGCGTGCCGGACAGCGGCGCGACGCTTGCGAACACCACCGCCGGCGGGCTCGCACCATCGTTCTCGAGCACCGTCACGCTGTCGCCGCTGGCCGGCAGCCAGACACCGTCGGGCGGCACGCTCGGCACGCTGGGCAACGGCAGCATCACCGGCTTCAGCGGCGGCAGCGCGACAGCGGCCTCGCTGAAGTACGCCGAGGTCGGCAGCTTCGCGCTCGCCACCAGCGGCGTGGTCAGCAACTTCCTCGGCAGCGGCCTGTCGCTGGATGCCACCGTGTTCAACAAGGACAGCGTGCAGTCGACGCGGGTCGGGCGCTTCACGCCGGCGTCCTTCGCGGTCAGTGCCATCTCGCTGACGAATCGGATCAACGTCAGCTGCAGCGCCGCCAAGCCCTTCACCTACCTCGGCGAGAACTTCCAGCTGCAGTTCACGCTGGCCGCCGTCAACGCCGACGGCGCCAACACCCTCAACTACACCGGCAGCTTTGCCAAGCTGGACCCGAGTTCGGCCACTGCATGGAACCTCGGCGGTGCCGATGGCAGCACCAGCTTCCTGAGCACCGGCAGTTCACCGCGCCTGTCGCTCGGCACCGCCGTCGGCAGCTGGAGCAACGGTTTCGCGACGGCCGTGACGCTGTCGGCCGCGGCGTTGCGCAGCAGCGCGCCCGATGGACCGTTCAACGCGCGCTTCGGCATCGCGCCGGTCGACAGCGACGGCATCACGATGGGCAGCTACGACCTGGATGCCGACGGCAGCGTCAGCGGCAACGACCGCAAGCTGCTGACCACCGTGCCGCTGCAGTACGGCCGCCTGAAGCTGTCGAACGCCGTCGGCTCGCAGGGCCGCGTGCTGAACGTGCCGCTGACTGCGCAAACCTGGAGCAGCGGCAGCTTCGCGACGAACACCGACGACCAGTGCACCACGGTGCCGCTGGCGAGCGTGAACTTCGGCAACCACCGCAAGACGCTGACCACAGCCGACACGACGCTGACCAACAGCAGCCTCCAGGTCCAGAACGGCATCGTTTTCCTGAAGCTCGCCGCGCCGTCGGCCGGCCACAGCGGCACGGTCGACGTCGCGCTGAGCCTGGACAGCAGCAGCGCCACCGACACCTCCTGCCTGCAACCGTGGACACCCGCCGCCGGCAAGGCCGCCACGCAGGGCGCCAGCCTCGCCTACCTGCGCGGCGGCTGGTGCGGCGCCACCTACGACAAGGACCCGGCCGCGCGCGCCGCCTTCGGCGTCTTCCACGGCACCGACCGGGTGCTCTACCAACGCGAGAACCCCTGACATGCTCTGGACATGGCGCAAGCCCGCTTCCACCGACTCGATGGCGCTTGCCTTCGAGGGCTCGCAGCTCGTGTTTGCCCACGCAGCCGACGGCGGCAACGCCGCCGCGCCGCGGCGGGTGCTGTATTGCGGCACGCTGCCGTTCGACGCCGATCGGCCGCAGGACCTGGGGCGGCAGCTGCGCGCGCTCGGGCTGCCGATGCGCTCGATCGTCGTGCTGCTGCAGCTCGACCAGTGCCCGCTGCTGCAGATCGACGCCCCCGCGGTGCCGCCAGAGGAGCTCAAAGCGGCCGCGCGCTGGCGCATCAAGGACCTGGTCGACTGCCATGTCGACGACCTGACGCTCGACGTGATGCTGGTCGGCGACGGCCGGCCCCGGGCGCAGAAGCAGGCCTTCGTCGCCGCGACGCCGAACCGCGTCATCGAGCGCATCGCGATCGTCTGCGAATCGGCCGGGCTGCAGCTCGGCGCGATCGACATCCGCGAGACGGCCCAGCGCAACCTGCAGCACGCGATCGGGCGCGCCGCCGGCCGCACCGATCGCGCCCAGGCGCTGCTGATGAAACACGGCGACCAATGCCTGCTGACCATCTGCGCCGAAGGCGAGCTGTTCGTCGCGCGCCGCTTCGACTGGAACGGCGCGATGGCGACGGCCCTGCCGGGTTCGTTCCAGCGGCTGACGCAACCGATCCCGCTCGACGGCGGCGCGGGCGGCGACAGCGACCTGCCGGACTTCATCGACTACGGGGCCGAGTCGGCATTCGATGCCGCTGCCGCCGACGTGCCGCGCATCGTGCTCGACCTGCAACGCTCACTGGATTTGTGGGAGCGCTCGTGGCCCGACCTGCCGCTGGCCGCGATCACCGTCGACGTCGGCGAGAACACGGCCGCGCTGGTCGCATTGCTCGCACGGCAGCTCAGCCTGCCGGTCACGCCCTTCGATCCTCGCCCGGCGTTCGACGGCCTGCAGCAGGCCTGCCGCGGCAACGCCGCGCTGGCGCGCCACTGCCTTCCGCTGCTGGGTGCGCTGCTGCGCGACGGCGCCCCGCTCTGAGCCGAGGTCGACGATGCCCCAACAGATCAACCTCTACCGCCCGGTCCTGCTGGCCACGCATCGCCACTTCTCCGCCCGCACCATCGCGCAATCGCTGGCGGTGGTGGTGGCCGGCACGCTCGCCGCCTGCGCCTGGGCGTCGGTCCAGCGCACCGCGCTGGGCAGCGAGCTGCAGGCCGCCTCGAAACAGCACGCCGCCGAGCGGCAGTCGCTGCAGAACGCGATCGCCGCCAACCCCGCCGCCGCGGTGCAGACCACCAGCCTCGAGCAGAGCCTGCAGGCGCTGAAGCAGCAGGTGGGCGAGCGCGAGCGGACGCTGGCCGAGCTGATGCGCGGCCGCATCGTCGACGGCCGCAGCCACTCGGCGCGGCTGCGCCTGATCGCCCGCACGGTGCCCGCCTCGGCCTGGCTCGAAGACATCGCGCTGCAGGACGAGAAGCTCTCGCTGTCCGGCCGCACGCTCGACCCGGCGGCACTGAAGCCGTGGATCGCCGCGTTGTCCGATGAACCGCTGCTGGCCGGGCAGGCGCTCACCACGCTGAAGGTCGAACAGGCCGGCGACCACTGGCGCTTCATGCTGGTGCAGTCCGGTTTGCCCATCGGGGCGCGGCCATGAAGATCGCCGACACCTGGAAGCGCTGCGCGCGCCGCATCAACGCCTTCGGGCTGCGCGAGCGCTGCATGCTGTTCCTTTCGGCCGCGACGCTGGTGGTGGCCGCGGCCGACAGCCTGCTGCTGTCGCCCGCCATCGCCGAACAGAAGCGGCTGGCCGAAGGCCTGAAGCGCGAACGCACCGAACTGTCCGCGCTGCGCGTGCAGCTGGACACGGCCAACCACGCCGGCGGCGATTCGCCGGTGGCCCGGTTGCGCCGCGAGATCGCGCAGTGGCAGGCGCGGCAGCAGGCGGTCGATGCCGACATTGCGCGCCTGGGCGCCGCGAGCGGCGATCGGCCCACGCTGGCGCAGCTGCTCGAACGCACGCTGGCACGGCACGAGCGGCTGACGCTGCTGAAGATCGCCACCGTTGCTGAAGTGTCGACATCAGTGCCCGCCCCGGCATCCGCCGTGTCGTCCGGCAGCCCGGCGGGCCTGCGCTGGCAGGGCGTCGAACTCGCCGTGAGCGGCAGCTACGCCGACCTGGTGGACTACCTCGCGGCGCTGGAACAGGCCCTGCCCGGCCTGCGCTGGGACACGCTGAAGCTCAGCGGCAGCGCGACGGCCCCGTCGTCGCTCGCGTTGCGCCTGTACCTGGTGGAGGCCGCACCATGAAGCACCTGCTCCTGATCTGCCAACTGGCGCTGGCCGGCCTGGCCGCCGCGGCCGGCGAGCCGCCGCGCGACCCGATGCAGCCG